>CAKPXN010000063.1 GCA_934202095.1 uncultured Veillonella sp. | reverse complement strand
GCCTTCTTCTTAGTATTAGTAGTTCTTAATGGTTTCTTCCAAGGCTTTGGTGTAGGTCCATCCTTCATCACACTTGCCAAATGGTATCCAAAACAGGAACGTGGTCGCTTTGGGGCAATTTGGAATATCTCCCATAATCTTGGTGGTGGTATCGTAGCACCAATCGTAGCCGCTGCGCTATACTTCACTACTACCGATCACTGGCAATTAGGCAGCTATGGTATTCCTGCAATTATTGCAATTATAGTAGCTGTTATTATTTGCTTCTTGATTAAAGAAAGTCCTGAACGCGAAGGCTTACCGCCAACTAGTGAAATCATTGCCGATACATCTCATAAAGCACATAGAAGTGCAGAAGCACCTCACCTAAGCACAAGACAAATCTTTGTACAATATGTATTAAAAAATAAAAATGCTTGGTATGTGTCTCTAGTTGATACATTCGTTTATATGATTCGTTTCGGTATGCTTACATGGTTGCCTATTTACTTATTACAAGTAAAAGGCTTCTCTAAAGCTGAAATGTCCATCGCCTTCTTATTCTTTGAATGGGCAGCCATTCCTTCTACACTTTTTGCAGGTTACATTTCCGATAAATTCTTCAAAGGTTATCGTATGCCACCAGCAATCATTGCAGTAAGTATTATCTTCTTCTGTATCTTTGGCTATTGGCAAAGTGAATCCCTCTTATGGGTTACATTCTTTGCTGCTGTCGTAGGTTGCTTAATCTACATTCCTCAATTCTTAGCATCTGTACAAACTATGGATATTGTACCTCCATTCGCTGTAGGCTCTGCTGTTGGTCTTCGTGGCTTTATGAGTTACATCGTAGGTGCCAACCTTGGTACAACACTATTTGGTGTTTTAGCAGATAAATTCGGTTGGAATGCAGGTTTCTATCTCCTAATGGTAGCATGTATTCTTTGTATTACATTCTGTGTACTTGCCCACTTTGGTGCAAAAGAATTGGATGCTAAAGAAGCAGAACTCGAACAACTTCAACCAGCTGAAGCTAACAACTAAATTCTAGAGCAAACAAAAAGGTAGTAACAAAAAATTGTTACTACCTTTTATTGTTTAGTAAATTCGCCAGAAACCAAATTATGGGGCCTATAAACCTCATTTTCTTAATGGTATCCATTTTATCTAGAATAGGCTTAGTTATCTCTGCATCACTTTCAATAGATACATATTCCTTATCAACATAAACGCCTTTTGAATACTCAGTCGTATGGCTCCCTTTTTCAACAATAAATGTATGAGTGCCATTAGCATCTTCATACTCTTCATAACGAGCTACATCCGCAAAATCTATATCTATATCCCCTCTTGTACCTATAACCATCTGATAGCCACGATGTACTACGTTCATATCAGATGGCATCGCTTTACTGCACAACTTTGTAAACTGATATGCGCCACGTTTTTTATTCCACCGGATCCAAAATTCAGCATTATTCTTATGCTTAACCAGCTTATACTTATGCCAAATTCTCCTACGAGTATCAATGTAACGAATTTTGCCTAGGATTGTATATAACTCATTTCGGATTCGCAGCGTCTCGCCATAGTTAAATTTCATAAAATTCTCTCATACTAAAATCAATATATTATTAATTACTATGATTGTACATATAATATGAAATTC
>CAKPXN010000062.1 GCA_934202095.1 uncultured Veillonella sp. | reverse complement strand
ATGGATAATTCTGTACTACCTGAATTGGAAGCGAAACCTAATGGCACCTTTTATGCATGGGTACCTATTATGAATGGATGCAATAAGTTTTGTACGTACTGCATCGTTCCTCACGTTCGTGGTAGAGAAATTAGTCGTCCTGTAGAGGCCATCGTAAAAGAGGTAACCGAACTAGGGGCAAAAGGGTTTAAAGAGATCACTTTATTGGGGCAAAATGTAAACTCTTATGGCTTAGATTTTAAGGATGGTACTGATTTTGGTACATTAGTGGACGCTCTTGATGGTATTCCAGGTATTGAACGTATTCGTTATATGACAAGTCATCCTCAAGATATGACTAAATCTATGATAGATGCCCTTGGTCGATCTTCTAATATTGTTACTCATTTACATTTACCGATTCAATCTGGTTCGGACCGTATCTTGAAGAAAATGAACCGACATTATACGGTGGAGCATTATAAAGAACTACTTTCTTACTGTCGTGAGAAAATTAAAGATGTAGTGGTTACCACAGATATTATTGTAGGCTTCCCAGGGGAAACAGAGGAAGATTTCCAAGCTACATTACAATTATTGAAAGACGTACGTTATGATATGGCGTATACTTTCATCTATTCCAAACGCTCTGGTACGCCAGCAGCGACTATGGATGATCAAGTTCCAGAAGAGGTTAAACGCGTGCGTTTACAAACACTGATGGACGTACAAAATGAAATCTCTTATGAACTAAATAAACCTATGGAAGGGCAAGTGTTTGATATTATTGTAGAGGGGCCAAGTCCTCGTGATGAAGATATGTGGTTTGGTCGCACATCGGGCAATAAAATGGTGTTATTCCCGAAAGACGATTCTTTATCAATTGGCGAAACTGTATCTGCCTATATTGATAAAGCACAAACTTGGGTTTGCTACGGTACAATACAAAAGGGGTAAGTATGGCAAAAAAGCAAACACCTATGATGGAGCAGTATTTAGATATTAAATCTAGATATTCTGAAGAATTACTGTTCTTTCGTTTAGGTGACTTTTATGAATTATTTAATGATGATGCATTAATTGCATCTCGTGAACTTAATATAACCTTAACCGGTCGCCCAACAGGAGATGAGGAACGCACACCAATGTGTGGCGTTCCTTTTCATGCTGCTGAAAGTTATATAGAAACATTGGTAAAAAAAGGTTATAAGGTTGCTATTTGTGAACAATTAGAAGATCCTAAAGCAGTTAAGGGTATCGTTAAGCGTGATGTTATTAAAGTTATTACACCGGGGACGGTAATGACTGAAAATGGTAATGATGCACGGTCAAACAATTTTTTATCATTATTTTATATGGTAAAAGATGCATGGATACTCGTATTTTCAGATGTATCTACTGGGGAAGTTATTTGGCATCGTATTACTGATTGTGAAAAACGAAGTGATATGTTTGATGCGCTCAGTATGTATCGTCCAAGTGAAATTATATTGCCTGAAGGAACTGTATTACCGCAAGATATAAAAGACTTTATGGATAATCAATTCAGCAATATTGTATTATCTCCATTTAGTACATATCATACACAACGAGAGGTAGCGGAAAAAGCAGTTACTCACTTTGGTGATTTAGGCCTTATGGAAGAGGATGTATGGGAAGCATTAGGGTATATGCTTTTATATTTAGAGGATATTATTAAGTC
>CAKPXN010000061.1 GCA_934202095.1 uncultured Veillonella sp. | reverse complement strand
CGTCGTGACCGTCGTGCGAAAAAACGCGAATTCCGTCAATTGTGGATCGCTCGTATCAACGCAGCGGCTCGCATCAACGGCACAACTTACAGCCGTTTCATAGCCGGTTTGACTAAAGCAGGCGTTGAAGTGAACCGTAAAATGTTGGCTGACCTTGCAGTTAACGATGCAACAGCATTCGCTAAACTTGTTGATGTAGCTAAAAACGCTTAATAGCATAACAATACATAGTAAGGACTCTCTGATGAGGGTCCTTTTTTGTATGGTGAAAGCAGTACTCATAAGATGAATTAATCTGCTTAATAATGTATAATATATCTATTATGTAAATTTATTTTATGAGGAGTGAACTTTATGACAGGACAAATGGAATCTCGATTTGAAGGCTCTGTACTCGGATATATCGGGTATACTCTGGCAGCCTTTCTGATTACGGTATGCACCTTCGGCATTGCATTCCCTTGGGCGGAGGTTATGTTCCGAAGCTGGATTTGCCGTAATACGATTATCAATGGTAAGAGACTTTACTTTGATGGAACCGGTACACAACTATTTGGCAGTTATATTAAATGGTGGTTCTTCACCTTTATTACTTTCGGTATTTATAGCCTTTGGTTGTTTAATAAAATGACACATTGGCGCGTTAAGCATACACACTTTATGGAGTAATAGTATAAGAAATATATTTTAAGTATTAAGGCCTATAGTACACATTCAGTACTATAGGCCTTTGTCTGTTGTATCCGTTATATTATTTTCTATATCCGCCGCATCCTCTTGTATTAGAGTTTGGGCCACAATAACTTTGGCTATTATTGTTACAAGTTGTATAGCTATTGTTATTACAGTTGTACTGAGCATTAGTATTACAATTTGTTTGAGAGCCATTGCATACATAATCATATGCAAATCCTGTAGATACAGCAGCAGTCACGGCTAAAAAGGTCATGACGAGTATACGTTTTGTAAATCTCATATGTATCATCTCCTTAATTCTATAATTATATTGTACTACTATAGGTCAAATAAAATATGATATTCTATACATATATAATATTTAAGAATCATTATGTGAAAGGATGAGAGTCTATTATGAAACGTGTGTTGATGGCTGCACTATGTTTAAGTTGTATTACGTTGGGAAGTCATGCGATTGATATTAATATACCAGGTGGAGATTCTGCAATTCCAAAGGATGCATATCAGAACTATCGTAAGATTGATGTAGATGCGCAACAGATGGAACGCGAAGTTGAAGCAGAGATAAAACATTATATGCCCAAAGCTGTGGTAGGTAATGGTGATATAGATTTAGATGAGGTAATTTATTCAAATCGTGAGTTAAACCATTCGTTAGATTTTTCCTCAACAGTATTTATTTTAAAAGAGGATGGAGCAAATATAAAATTTACTATGCCATATCCAAGTAGGTATGGCAATACTGAAAAAATTTCAGATGGCACCTCTGCTTTCAAACAGGCAATGATCATGAGTCCTAATGGGATTATGGCCTATGAATTACGACACCAACCAGCTGGAAATAATTGGGAAGATAGTAAGATTCCATATAACAAGTTGACAATTGATGATATGAAAGCTATTGCAGAGAAGACAGCTGGAGTATATAAAGCACCTAATCCTTCATTATATGCCGGTAAATTTACGTATCCTACTATAGAAAAAGCTACATGGGATGTAGTATATGCTAAGGGGAGCCCGATGGTAGGAAGTATTAATTTTACAATGAAGGATACACCTACAATTTCCTATCATATCGGTTACAATTTGACACCTAAAAAACAGTTGAATTC
>CAKPXN010000060.1 GCA_934202095.1 uncultured Veillonella sp. | reverse complement strand
GACCGTAGCGAAGGCATTTTGACGTGGATTATTGAAGGCCTTGAAGATAGATGGGGTTATTCTTTTGAGCCCCATGGGGTCTATAAATTGTTAGTTAAGAAAGCAAAACCCTTAGAGGATTTGGGCTATATGCGCCCCTCTTGGAATAATCGCTATTATGTGCTTGAGGTGCTAGAGGAGCATGCTAAACATAGCGAATTAGAGGCCTTGTCGGCGTATTTGAAAACCCCTAAATACCTTCATACCGACAGGGGCGACTTCCTCTTAAATCGTGAGTATCAATATTACACAGCGAGAATTGATGATTATGCATTCACCCTTGATGTAGATGAGGGTTCTGATGAAAGCTGCACCGTAGCATTGGCTGCTTTCAATACAATCGATAATTTCAAAGCATTTGAACAACGAATTAGTACATATATTAGTGAGACCTTGTTAGAGCTCGCTAATTATTGGCTCGACAATGATGACCAAGATCCGATTACGTCAGACGTATTTGCTAAGCGTATTACGATGGGAGAATTGGCGTTTCGCAATGATGGCACCATAGAGGTCTATTATGACGATGATGATATCTTCTGGGGGCACTGCATCATAGCTCATATTGATGCGGATGGGAACCCTGTTGATGCGGATATTGCAGGATAATTAACTAATGGAGAGAAACAATGGAAGACATGTATAATCTAGTCAAAGATTTCTTCGGTCATGATATGGATTTAGTTGATTTATTTGATTCTGAAGCTATTATCTGGATTGATTGGCGCGAGGATGACGAAGATGTGGTTCGTTATTTCAATGATATGATGGATGAACCTATCCATATTCAAACCGTTAGTAATGGCAAGCCTTATGGTGATGATATTGTGCTACAAAAGGGCGATAAAGAACTCTTAATTCCTTACGGTGATGAGAAAGATCGGGATGTAACGATCAAATACTTCAACGAATTTGTTAAACCTGATTATGAGGTGCGTTGGTTTACTGAAAGCCTTGGAAACGATACGCTCGGATTTACCGTGCTTTCAGGGGCAGAATGGGCCAAATTAAACGATGAATTTGGGGCAGATACAGTTCGTTACTATTTTGAACCTATTAATCTTGAAAGTAACATGTTTAATCTTGATATGGACGAAGTATTTGCACTACTGGCATTACGAGAAAATAGTGACGGAGTGAATACTGACTTTAGTGTACAGTTAGATTGGATTACAATCAAAAACAAAGAAAAAGCCTTAACTGAACAAAAAGAAAAGGGACAAATAGACTTAAAGCAATATATGGTCGCTAAAAAAGAAATTCAACAGATTAAAGATGAGTTTGTAGCAGCTCATGGTGAGATGGATTAGGACAATCAGATAGAGACGATAAGAGATAGCAAATAGGAGAAATAATAAGGGATAAGAATATGGATTATTTAAAAATATTACATGAAGATTCCAACTTGGCAGCAGATTTTGATGCTCTGTTTGATTTCTTTTTGCTCGATGAACCTACAGAACGCGATGAGGTTGAGGGGAAATGCACCTTTTCTATGGATGGAAAGGCTTTTGCTCGTGATGGTGCTGGCGGTGAATATCATCAATTAGAGGATGGCTCTATTGGCTATGTTAGTAGTGAAGGTCAATGTGGTCGCATAGCTGAAAGTGTAGATGATTTAATTCATTTATTGGTGTATAGCATTTGCTGGCATGATTATTGTGACTCTAGCCAATATACGGATAGATCAACACTCGAAGGTTATGCCAATGAGCGTCATGATGAAATTGCTTCTTATACAGAAATGGATGTATGGGAAACCGTTGTTCAGGCGCTAGGCATGCCTTCCGAAGCAAATGTGGCTGTTGAATTACAAAAGTTTTATGATGCAGCACACCGTGAAGCTGAGTACCAAGGCTTTTACCATGAA
>CAKPXN010000059.1 GCA_934202095.1 uncultured Veillonella sp. | reverse complement strand
AAGTATATAAAGAAAATAAAGGAAACAATCATAATGAATCACAACAAATAATTAGTGCTCCACCGCATCAAAAGTCTACAGATCAAGAAGAGATTGATGCATTGAAGGACTCTTACGATGATTTTCTTTATGTATCAAAAGCATTTTCTAATTGTGCTATCAACTCTTTAATCGCTAAAGCACGTCTGTACGGTCTTGAACCTGCACCGATTAAGGGTGCCCGTGTCCTCGAGCTTGGTTCCTCTTGTGGTGGTAATATCATTCCTCAAGCGCTGTACAATCCAGAAGCAACTTTCACAGGCATCGACCTCTCCCCTGTCCAAATTAAGCATGGTAACGAGTTAATCAAATCTATCGGCCTCACTAATATCACGCTGCTAGAAAAGGATATTATGGACATCGATGATGATTTTGGCACCTTCGATTACATTATCGTCCATGGCATCTGGTCTTGGGTTCCCGATACGGTAAAAGATAAAATCCTATCCATTTGTAATCGCAATTTATCAGACCGCGGTATCGCCTATGTATCGTACAATACCTATCCTGGTTGGAAACGATTGGAACAAATTCGCGACATTATGCTCTATTCTGAAACACAGGCGAAAAAAGATAGCTTGCAAGAACGTACCATTTACACAAAAAATGTTCTAAAGCTCATTGCAGAGACCATGAAGATGGACGAAGAAATCCAAAAGCAATCTGGTTATAAAATCGATAATATCAATCGCGTGTTACAATCCAATAACTATTATGTAGCCCATGAGTATTTGGAAACCTTTAATGATCCTGTTTACGTAGCTCAATTTATTGAGCGTGCAGAGCATCAAGGCTGCGTATATATAGGTGATGCACGATTAGAAAAATCCTTTATTACTTGGTTAGATGACAGCATCGTAGATAATATTAAGGTCCTCTCTAATAATGATTACAAGGCAAAGGAACAATACTACGATTTCGTTTACGATACACAATTCCGCATGGCTTTATTAACTAAACAATGTAATGCAGATAAAATTGTACGTAACGAAACAGTAGAGAAAGATATTCTTGAAAGCCTTTACTATTGCGGACTTGCAGAGGATAGACTTGGTACACCAGATGGTTGGACAGATCCTCTACATCAGACAATCAAGCATTTTATGAATACAAAACGACTATTCACTATAGAGGATATTCTAAAATACAAAGAGGAACACTATCCAAATGAGACCTTCGATATGAATAAGTTATACGTACGTCTATTCCACCTCTCCATCCTCAACCATCTCAATGCATATGGTGAGAACTACGAATGCTTACCATTCATCGAAAACGTAAGCTATATTCCGGAACGATTTATTAACTATGTTTCCACATTAATCGAAGGCAATGGCAAACAGTACATGACACTAGGCAATATGTTCAACCAAGAGGATGTTAGTGTAGATGAAGGCTTACTATATGTAATGAAGCAAATGACAAAACCGATCTCTCGTGCAGAGCTTATTGCAATTCTAGATGAAACACTAACGATCACACGCACTCGAAATGGCGAATCATTTACGGTGCCTAGTGAACAATATCTAGATGAATCTATTCAGCATATTACTGATTTAGGATATTTTAGACAATAGATATACCTTTATATAGATATAGATTTAAATATAAATACAGATACAGATGATATATTGATATATTGATTCATATTTATTTTTGCACAAAATAAAAGCGTAACTGATAAGAGTGCCGTCTCATCAGTTACGCTTTTTATATTCACTACTATGCGACCTCGGGGTGGAGTTGAGGTATGCATAGTAGCTACTTATTAAGTTGTGTGAACACTATCAATTAATAGTATTCTTATTTTTTGTTAACACGAACGCGTTCGATTGTTGGTTCGCCTTTAGCATTTTTCGCTACTGTATCAACACGGAACAATGCCATTTCAGGGCTGAATTCAGTTACAAGGCGATCGTT
>CAKPXN010000058.1 GCA_934202095.1 uncultured Veillonella sp. | reverse complement strand
TGATATCATAGAATGTGGTGGTCAATCAGTTACGTTAGGTCACACCATATTACGTGCTGAAACGGCGGCTATTGCTACATTATCTATGATTCACTATGAATTAGAATTATAAAACATTAGATACAGATCTTGTATGGTATATATAAAGAATTGGGAGGTGCAATGAAAACCGTTGCCTTTACAACCTTAGGCTGTCGTGTAAATCAATATGATACCGACGCGATGAAAGGGTTATTTTTACAACATAATTATGAAGCTGTAGATTTTGATGAAAAAGCGGATATCTACGTGATTAATACATGTTCTGTTACCAATATGGGTGAAAAAAAGTCTCGCCAATTGATACGTAAAGCTAAACGTCAAAATCAAGATGCGTACGTTATAGTTACCGGTTGTTATGCTCAATTGGATCCGGATACGATCGCAGCCATTGATGGTGTTAATCTCGTAATTGGCACCAATAATCGTTCAAAAATCGTCGAACTTGTAGAACAGCTTGAGACAACAGAACGTCAAATCAATGCTGTTCGAGACATTATGAAAGAATCTAATTTTGAGGAAATGCCATTATTTGGCAATGAATCCGATAAATCGAGAGCTTTTATGAAAATACAAGAAGGATGTAACAATTACTGTGCCTTTTGTATTATTCCTTATACCCGCGGTAAGTTAAAGTCCCGTAAAGTTGAGGATATCGTCAATGAAGCTAAACGTCTCGTTGACCATAGATTCCACGAAATCGTTTTAACAGGTATTCATCTCGGTAACTACGGTGTAGAATTACCTAATCGACCCACATTAGCTGATGTGGTAAAAGCTCTTTTAGAAATTCCAAACTTACATCGCATACGTTTTGGTTCTATTGAGTCTGTTGAAGTATCGGATGAACTCATAGAATTAATGGCTACTGATAAACGTGTATGCCCACATTTACATTTACCTCTACAAGCTGGTTCTGATCATGTTTTACAATTGATGAAACGTCATTATACATTACAAGAGTATAAGGACTTAATCAAAAATCTTAGAATGCGCATACCTGATTTATCTATTACAACAGATATCATTGCAGGTTTTCCTCAAGAAACAGACGATGATTTCGACGAGACGATGAATACGGTAAAAGAAATTGGTTTTACTCATATTCATGCATTCCCATATTCAATTCGTGAAGGTACACCGGCTGCAACAATGCCAAATCAAGTTCCAGAAGCTGTAAAAAAAACACGTGTAGCATTGTTAAATGATCTAAGCGAAAAAGGTTTACATGCGTATGCAACATCTCGTATAGGTAAACCTGGTGAAATCCTCATTGAAAAAGAGGAAAATGGATATTATACAGGCTTAACAAATGAATATATTCATGGTAGAGTTAAATCAGATGGTCAACACTCTATAGGTGATCTTATAGGCGGTACTGTGGTGGCTGTTGAAAAAGATTTTGTAATCATTGAATAAGATAGAGGAGGTCCCCATGAGCGACTGTATTTTTTGTAAAATTATTCACGGCGAAATTCCATCCAAAAAAGTATTAGAAAACAATAAATTCTATGCTTTTTATGATATTGAACCTGTAAAAAAAGTTCATGTACTCATCGTTCCTAAAAATCATGTAGCTAATATTGCTCATATTACTGAGAAGAATGAAGATTATGTTGAAGGTCTATTACCATTTGTTCGTGATGTGGCAAAAGAGCTTGGTATTTCCAAGGATGGTTATCGCTTGATTTTTAATACTGGCGAAAAAGCTGGTCAAAGTGTATTCCATATGCATGCTCACCTATTAGGTGGTGAAGAAATGGGTTGGCCAGAAGCTTAATAGCTTATAATAGGAAATTTATTGATTTTAACGTTGTAAGACATCAAAAAAATTGATTTGTAATAAAATTCCTATAAAATATAGTGGTATATATTGACAGAACCTAGTGTTCTACATATAATATGTATATGTGCGTAAATAAAATTATCAGCACTTCCCTGAGATTAATTTTGGAGGGAGGGATATAGATGTCTGAAATTAAAGTCGGTAAAAACGAAACGCTTGAAAGTGCTCTTCGTCGATT
>CAKPXN010000057.1 GCA_934202095.1 uncultured Veillonella sp. | reverse complement strand
GCCGCCATCGCAATCCAGATGCCTACGAGCCCCCAGCCCCAGTATATACCAAACAAATAGGACAATGGTACAGCGCATAACCACATACCAAAAATGCCTACGAGCATCGGCGTCCGAATATCGCCTGCCGCCTGTAAACAGCCAACCATAACAATATTGACAGCACGGCCTAATTCAAGGAAAATCTCAACCAACAATACATTATGTGCTAACGATAGGATTTCTGGATCCGTAGTAAATACAGATAAAACAATATCACTGGTAATATAAAAGAACGTAGCCAAACCTACATTAATAGCAATGGCTAAGAACATCGAATGCCATACGCGATTTGTCACCTCATCTTGCCGTTTGGCCCCCATCAAGAAGCCAACAATAACTTGTGAAGCATTCGCTAGTGCTATGGTATATACATAACAAAGCATGGCTATAACCGAAACATACACCTTTGTATTAATAACAGCCAGCCCCAAGATATTGACCATTTTCATAATCGTTGTCTGAGATAGCTGATAGCTTAAGGTTTCGCCACCAGAAGGAACACTGATGTTTAACAAGGACTTAACCGTATGCCACGGGAATGGTTTTAAGAATCTAAAGCTTACCTCTAATGTAAGCAGTTTCTTAAATGTATAACCGATAATCAGGAGGCCAACCACCTTAGACAACCATGTAGAAATGGATACCCCTAGTACACCTAAGCTTGGTATGGGCCCATGGCCAAATATTAGTACATAGTTAGTTGCAATATGGATAACATTCATAACCAATGCAATGTACATAGTAACACGTGTTAATGAATGTCCTCTAAATACGGCAACTAACGCATAGTACATAGCCTGAATTGGCAAGCCTGCTGCCACAATGGTCGTATACACCGACGTATCGCTCATCGTTTCAGGAGGTATGCCAAGCCATGTAAAAATCCATGTATGACATGTAATAAAGAATATAGCCGCTATCGATGAGAAGAAAAAGTTCAGCACCAAGCTGACCGTACATACTTCTGATAGCTTGGACTGATTCCGAGCCCCTAAATATTGAGCAATCAGAATCGTCGTAGCTGTGCTCATCACAATGATGAGCATAATAAAGATATTTAAAATTTGATTGGCATTAGCTACTGCTGCTACTGCTTGCGGCGAGTAGTGACTCATCATCAATTGGTCTATATTACCTACCAGCATCTGTAGGAACACTTCGATGAATATAGGCCAACTCAAGGTCCAGATGGACAAGCTAATCCCTTTTTCATAAGACTTCATAGTATCCCCTTATATACTAATGCCAAATTTCCTAGTCTTCCCTTTATACACTAACGCCCCATTGCTTATCCATTAAAAGAAAACGCCTTTAGCCTTTTCTTTAGTTTCTTGATCTGCAATGAATGGAATTCTTGTAGTTCTACCTTCTTTAGCAGCTACAATCTTTTTAAATGGGAATTCAAAGATTTCTCTATTCCAAGTATTTACCGCATCATTGTATAACGTTCTAGCTGCAGTAATTTCTTTTTGCAAATAAGAGTTTTGTTGCATTGCATCGCGAATTGTATCTTGGCTTTGTAATTCTGGATAGTTTTCTATAGCTACATTAAGAGCTCTTGTAGCCTTATTAAGTTGAGAGTTCACATCACTTCTAGACTCTTCAGAGAAATTACCACTTCTATACTTAGCAATATCTACGAGAATATCTTTATCCACTTCAATAGATTTTTCCACTAATTTAGCTGCATTGGAAAGAATCACCACACGTTGCTCCATATAATTATCAATCTCAGAAGCAGCGTTTTGAATTCTTTGTTCCATCATATTAAACTCTGAGCTAATTTGTTTTAATCTCCACCATGGATAAATTAGCACAATCGCACCAATAATAGATACGAGATACTTGTCAATAACTATGCCTAAAACGATACCAATAACACCGATAGCCATAAGAATAGTAGGTAGCATTTTTTCAAAACCACTAGTTTCTACAGGGATTACCTTCGCAATAACATTTACATCTCTGCCTTCAGACATAATTTCCGGATTCATTTCGTCGAGTTGATTAGCCATTTTTAGTACCTCCACATTGTTCATAAATAGTATTTAATAAATCGCCTAGAGACTGATTTTGTCGATATAGTTTACCTGCCATAAAGTGATCATACGCAAAGGATCTATCCCTATTATTTTCAGATTTTTGATAATGATCTAAACCTTTAATATGGTTGAAATCATCTCCGGCAGATGGTATATCGGTAACCTCTATAAATTCTTGTTTTGTTACAGGAACATACTCATCCCAGAGAACTGGCACATAATAGGTCCTACCATTACCTGCTCGTACAGGTACTTCATCTATGTGTTCAATCGTTCTATACGAATAGGCATC
>CAKPXN010000056.1 GCA_934202095.1 uncultured Veillonella sp. | reverse complement strand
GTGCAGGTATCATCATTGCGGGACTGGCAGGTATTAACCCTATGGAAATGGCAAAACGCAATGCCGTGCCTTGTATTATTGCGACAGTAGTTATCATGCTATTGTTACTATAATTTTATATGGTATGCCTTAGTGAAAGCCTGACAATCATTATTGTTAAAGTAATTATATAAAAGAAAACCCGTCATGCTCATTGTGTCATGACGGGTTCTTTTTTTGCATATATTGAGATATAAGGTATAAGTAAAATTTATGGATAATAAAGAAAAGATTAATTTGTTCTTATTGCAATAAAATAATATATTATATGTATTAAAGGAATAGATTTAGTTTCTCGTATTGGCCCAGCTTTTCATAAAGCTGTAAAATGCTTGCACTGGTTTTGACTCAAGTGCACTATGACGTGTGTACATCCAGGTGTCACGCGTCATAATATGATTATCTAAGGACTTTAAGGTCTCCTTGTATAAAGTAGGATAATCATTGCCACAGCTTTTGGTTAAAATGGTAAAACCAAGCCCTTGGTTGACGAGCTTCATACAGGTATCGATATCGTTCACCTCGATGGTGCGCATCGGTGGTTGTGAGTAGTGAGAATACCACCAATCATCAATAGTTTGTTGTAAATTAGGATCTGTCTGATAGTGAATATATGGCAAGCGAGGTAAGTCCTCTACAGTACATGGCGTTTTGTTGAAGAAACAAAATGGTTCAGACCAGATATGTTCTTTCGACTCTGCCCAAGTGTGGGCACCGCGGATGATGGCAGCATGTAGGCGACCTTCGAGGAAGTCGTGGTACAGCTTATAGCTGAGTCCAGTATACATGATGATATCGATATGTGGATAGGTTTCTTTAAAGGTGGATAAGATATGGGGAATATGATACTTTGCGAATACATTTGAGCATCCTAGGTTTAATGTACCGCGTGGTTCACTACCCATAGCTAATAGCTCTTGGCGCACTGAAGTATAGGAGTTTAGTAAATCTTCGGCGTAGCGTACAAGGCGCTGGCCTTGATAGGTAAATTCCACACCGCGAGCTTGTCGATTGATGATGGGACAGTTAAATTCCTTTTCTAATTTTTTTATCCGTTCACTTAATGCAGGTTGCGTCATAAATAGACGACGCGCCGCATAAGTAATATTATTTTCCTCTGCTAAGGTTTTTAAAATTGTACAATCTTTCGTGTCCATAAACTCTCCTTTACATATGTATTATTGTACTCTATCCCGTAGAGTTGGTACAGATAAGGGGATGCTAGGGCTATACAGATTAGATATAACTAAAGACTGGGGACTAATCAGAGGAATGAAACTTTCACCAATAATCATCGTGAAAGTATAGTGTTTGTAAAGGTTTACACATGCCTGAGGTTCATAAGGAGTAAGTCATGGTTGAGTTAATTTCAAATGGTGTATTTTTATATCATGGTACCGATATCGTTCCTGCAGATTCTAGTGCAGCCCTTGATCAGCAAGAAGTTTTTAATAAAGAACGCGCCTATAAGGAAACTATGGCGTATCGGATTTTAATGGACCATCAACAGCATGAAGGTGATCAAGATTTACGCATCAAATTCGATGCCTTAACATCTCACGATATTACCTATGTTGGCATCATTCAAACGGCGATTGCCAGTGGTCTTGATAAATTTCCAATTCCTTACATTTTGACAAACTGTCATAATAGCTTGGCAGCAGTAGGGGGCACGATTAACGAAGACGACCATGTGTTTGGCTTATCCGCGGTTCAACGCTTCGGCGGCGTGTATGTACCTCCTCATCTTGCAGTTATTCACCAATACATGCGTGAAACAATGGCAGGCTGTGGTAAAATGATTCTCGGTTCCGACAGTCATACTCGTTACGGTGCTCTTGGTACTATGGCAATTGGTGAGGGCGGTCCAGAGCTTGTAAAACAATTGCTTGGTCGTACCTATGATGTACAACGTCCAGAAGTTATCGCTATTTACCTTGACGGCAAACCTAAACACGGCGTAGGGCCACAAGACGTGGCACTTGCCATTGAAAAAGCTGTATTTGCAAACGGCTTTGTGAAAAATAAAGTGATGGAATTCGTAGGCCCTGGTATTGAACACCTATCCATGGACTTCCGTAATGGCATTGATGTAATGACTACAGAAACTACATGCCTTACAACTATTTGGAGAACAGATAGTACAACGAAAGAATTCTTGACACTTCATGGTCGCGGTGATGCGTACAAAGAGCTTAACCCAGGCGATGTGGCTTATTATGATGGCCTTGTAAAAGTTAATCTTGGGGAAGTGGAAAGTATGATTGCTATGCCATTCCATCCAAGCAATGTATATACTATTAAAGAAATCAACGAAGGTGGTCGCGATTTATTAGCAGAAATCGAACGTCAAGCGGTAGAGCAATTAGATAATAAATCCTTGTCTTTGCAATTACCTGAAAAACATTTTGACGGCAAATTGCATTTAGATCAAGGTATCATCGTAGGGTGCTCTGGTGGTTTGTATGAAAATATCATGCAAGCGGCTAACATCGTACGTGGTAAGAGCGTAGGTTCCGGTCGTTTCGCATTTAGCGTATATCCTTCTAGCCAACCAATTTACTTAGAACTCATGAAAAATGGTGCTCTTGTAGATCTTATGAGTGCTGGCGCCATCGTGCGTACAGCTTTCTGC
>CAKPXN010000055.1 GCA_934202095.1 uncultured Veillonella sp. | reverse complement strand
CGTTTCACAGGTAAACCTGAGTATGTAGAAAACTTGATGATCTTCATCGCTCGTGAATTGCGTGAAATCATGGCTCGTTTAGGCATTCGTTCCGTAGCTGAGCTCGTTGGTCGTATCGACCTTGTTCGTCAAAAATCTCAAGACGATAACTTCAAATTGTCCCGCGTTGACCTTAAACGCGTATTGTTCCACCCATACATCGATGCATCTGTAGGTCATATGCACATGGTTGACCAAAATCACGAATTGGAACGTACATTGGATATGTCCAAACTCTTGCGTATGTGCCGTCCTGCTATTGAGGACCAAAAACCTATTCGCGCTAAATTGGCTATCAACAATGTTAACCGTGTCGTAGGTACATTGGTTGGTTCTGAGGTAACACGTCGTTATGGTGAAAGCGGCTTGCCAGATAACACAATCAAGTTGAACTTTGAAGGTTCTGCTGGTCAATCCTTTGGTGCTTTCATTCCTAAAGGCATGACATTAGAACTTGAAGGCGATGCAAACGATTACCTCGGCAAAGGTTTGTCCGGTGGTACCATCACTGTATATCCACCTAAGAACTCCATCTTCGAAGCGGATGAAAATATCCTTATCGGTAACGTTGCCTTCTATGGTGCTACATCTGGTACATCCTACATCAATGGTGTAGCTGGTGAACGTTTCGCTGTTCGTAACAGTGGTATCACTGCTGTTGTAGAAGGTGTAGGCGACCATGGTTGTGAATACATGACTGGTGGCGAAGTGCTTGTACTCGGTAAAATTGGCCGTAACTTCGCAGCAGGTATGTCCGGTGGTTATGCGTACATTCTTGATTGCGATGAACGCTATGTAAATACAGGTCTCGTAGAATTACGTCCTGCTAATAATGATGACCTTAAACGCATTAAAGAATTAGTAGAACAACATGTATTGCATACTAACTCCGCTAAAGGCCGTCACATCCTTGAAAACTGGAATAACTTTGTAAACAGATTTACAAAAGTTGTACCTGTAGCATACGAAGAAATGCATGCTGCTATTGAACGCTACAAAGAACAAGGCTTATCCTTGGAAGAAGCTCAATTGGCTGCATTCAAAGAAAAATATGCAAAATAGAATAATAAAATAGTTATAAAAAAGACTCCCACTAGTTCATTCTTGAAAAACTAGTGGGAGTCTTTTTTATATTGCTATTAGAAACTATTCAAAATATGAACTTATTAATTTGCCATCTTGGTCTTTGATAACCCATGTTGCATTATCTTTTTCCATTATTACATTACCTGTAAATATTTGATGTTTGATTCTACCGTTTATTGAGTCTCTTGCGTGTAGTTGGTATTCATAAATTACTTGAGTTGAATTAGCAGATAATACTTTAGTTGATGTTAAATTAACATTAAGTGTCGTATTATAACCATTTTTCCATTTATCGTAATACCCAACATTAGCACGTTGTTGTTCTGATAATAGCTCATATGCACCGCTAAAGTTTTTTTGATTTAATTTATCATAATAAGATTTTAAAGCTTTAGTACTTTGTTCAATATAATCTTTTTCAGTTGTTACTGGTGTTTGAGATGCTTGTGGAACTTGCGTTACATTTCCTTTTGCATTTTGTGCTGATGTACTTGCGGAGGAGGTTGCTTTGTTTTTTGATGAGTTAGTATGTGAGTTGTTAGAGTCGATTGATACAAATGCAGCTATAATGATTCCTATTAAAACTACGATTGTTAAGATGAATTTTATAGGAGAATCTGAAGTTGGAGATAATTGAATACCTTTCTCTTCACTGATTTTGGGTGTTACAATTTCAAATGATGTTGGGAAACCATAATTGTTAGGTGCGATATCTCCCTTTTTTAGTAGAAGATAAAGGGTGTATAGTAGGTTAACATAAGGAATAAACAAGATTAAAGTTGTCCAACCTGGATTGTTTAAATCATGTGCCCTTCTAGTAGAAATAGCTAGTGTTGGTAAAAAGAATACAATAGAATGTAAAAATACACCCCATAAAACATACTCCGGCTTTTTACTAATGTATGAAATAAATAGAGAGATAGCCATCATCAATACAAATATTAGCGTTTCTATTAGTACGTAACGACAATATTCGCCTCTACTTGCACGACCATTAAACTCAGCATATTTCTTGGTAAAGGAAAACTTGAAGTTATCTATTTCACTTAGTATATAGGGATCTAATTCGTAGGTAATAATAGGTGTCCGAGTTGGAGTGCTAATCTTTTCTGAATTAACCTGTGGTTTAGTAGTAGGCTCTATCGGTTCTTCAGTATCAATGTGTATGTTTTCTTTTGCTTCTGACTTTGTAGTTGCCGCAGTACCACAATGTGGACAAAATTTACTATCGACAGGTATTGATGTATTACATTTAATACATATTTTTTCATCAGTTAGTTCTTGCTTCAAACCACAATTTCCACAATACGTAGTATTTTCGAGTAGTAGTGCATTACAACTAGGACAGCGTCTCATAATGATAATATCCTTTCAGTAAAATAAGTTTACGTTCATGCCTATAAGATTTACATATACCTATTATACTGAAATTTTATTATAAATGAAAGATAGATGAAATTTGAGCGGGGTTTAAGTATTTTGACTATAGAGGCATTTTCATGTATAATATTTGTATTGCAATATTGGATCATGGCAGTTCTCGGGCCTGTGCAAT
>CAKPXN010000054.1 GCA_934202095.1 uncultured Veillonella sp. | reverse complement strand
ATGTAATGCATTGCTTTACACAGATGTAAAACGCAACGATATGCTCTTCGTAGAAGGCAAAGAATCTAAATAATAGTAAACCCGAATCGTTGCACACTGTTTGGCGATTCGGGTTTTACTGTATCTATTATGAGGTTTATATGTAACATACGGGTGCTGATAGCACCATGTATTGTTGAAAGGAGAGGTTTCTATGAACTCTCTGAGTGAACGAAAATTATTTCGATTATCAGTTATCATTTTTTTAGTTATCGCTGTTATCGCTAGCATGATTATCTCTCTAATTTGGGGCTCCACACCGGTGTCACTATCGGAGATTTGGCATACTTTGTGGTCTAGTGAACTAACAGATACTGCATCGCAAATTATTTGGAATATTCGGTTGCCTCGTAATATTGTTGCTGCATTAGTTGGTGCTTGTCTAGCCGTATCGGGAGCTATTTTACAGGCTGTTATGAAGAACCCGTTAGCGGATCCACAAATCGTAGGTGTTTCATCTGGTGCGGGACTTGCTGGTGTCATCATATTTATTCTTTTCCCTGGTTATGATCATATCGTTCCTCTTGTAGCCTTTATAGGTGCTATGGCTGCGGCCCTAATGGTATATGCTCTGGCTTGGAAGAATGGTGTACGACCAAGCCGTATCATCTTGGCCGGTGTTGCAGTGGCTGCTTTTTTAGGATCTGGTATTTCCGCATTACTTGTATTCTTTGGCGATCGTGTACAGGGGGCCTTACTTTGGATGGTAGGGGGACTTGCCGCTCGCAGTTGGCCTCAAGTAGAGGTTTTATTTCCATATGCTATAATAGGTCTTATTTTTGCCTGTCTAGGTGCTAAACGCCTTACTATTTTAAGTTTAGGTGATGAAACAGCAAAGGGACTAGGTCTTAAGGTAGAACAAACACGATTTATTATGACTGCCGTTGCTGCTCTATTAGCGGCGGGTGCCGTTAGTATTGCGGGCTTAATCGGTTTTGTAGGCCTCGTTATACCTCATATGTTGCGACTCATCATCGGCAACGATTATGCGTATTTGTTACCTGGCTCAGCCTTATTAGGCGCACTCGTCCTTGTTGTTAGCGATACGGTAGGACGTGTCATGTGGAGTCCAATCGAGGTACCTGTTGGTATTATTATGGCATTCTTTGGAGCGCCATTCTTCTTGTATTTATTGAGGAGGGATAACTAATGAATACGGCTATAGAAGTAAAACAGTTATCCGTAACTCTCGGTAATCGTCAGATTTTACATGATATTAATGTATCGGTTCCTGTCGGAAAAATTACGACCTTGATAGGGCCTAATGGTTGTGGTAAAAGTACGCTCTTACGGTCTATGATTGGCTATATCCATAGTCCTCGCGAATGTGTAACAATCTTAGGAAAACCATTACAGTCCTATTCACAAAGTGAATTGGCACGGCAGATGGCTTTTTTGCCACAGGTGCCTAATATGCCAAAGGATATGACAGTAGAAGAATTGGTATATTGTGGACGATATCCATACCAAACATGGTGGAAGAATACAGCCAAAGAAGATCGAGAAATTGTCGATTATGCCTTAGAAATTACGAAAACAGATCATTTGCGGTATCAACTAATTCCATCTTTATCGGGTGGTGAACGACAACGCGTTTGGATTGCTATGGCGTTAGCACAACAACCAAAGTTGTTAGTGCTAGATGAACCAACAACATACTTAGATATTAACCATCAACTAGAAATCATGGAATTATTAAAGCGATTAAATGAAGAACAAGGTTTAACCGTACTGATGGTACTCCATGAATTGACACAAGCTGTACAATATTCACATCATATGGCTATTATTAAAGAAGGTCATTTAGTAACCTCTGGTGAAACGAAATCAATTATTTCAGATGATTTATTTAAAAAAGTATTCTCTGTAAATGTACAGATTGATACGTTTGATCAAAAACAATATGTACGGGTAAAAGGTTTAGTTAAATAATTTAAACTAATAGCAAGAAAGAGGGCATTCCCCAAATGGGGGATGCCCTCTTTATCTTGATAAGATATGCTAGAATGTTACATTAATACCATATGCTTCTTTCACTAAACGAGCCATAGCCTCAGGTGTTTGTAGACCTGGGTTGAGTAGGAATAGTTTAGATGGTAAGTAAATGACACGATTATTTTGTACAGCCTTAAGATTTGCCCATGCAGGATTATCTGTCATAGCTTGTTTCATAGCTTTCGTGATATCTTCTTCTTTACCCATGGTAACGACGAAGATAATATCAGGATTATCAGCGGTTAATGTTTCAAGAGAATATGGTACCGTTTTATCCTTAGTTGTACCATCTAAGTGGGATGCTACCACATTTGCCATACCCAATTCTTTAACCATAGATGCCGTTACCGCTTCGTCAGTTTCGGCAGTCACACCTTTACCCGTAGCACGCAATACGGCAACACGTGTAGGTTGTTGGTTTTTAATGGCATCCTTTACCTTTTGAATGTTGCTTTCATAGGTAGCGATAACGGATTTAGCCTTATCTTGGTGGTTGGTTAATTCACCAAGGAATGTTAGCATTGGTACATTATCTTTGATGCCGTCGTAATTGAAAAGTACGGCTGGAATATTGTTAGATTGTAATTGAGATTCATATTTTTTATGTTGGTTTTGTAGACCCAATACTACATCTGGTTTTAAACCTAACAATTGTTCCATGTTGATATTAGCTGTTTGACCTAATGCAGGTAATGCTTCTAAATCTGGAGCTAATTTATCGGTTGTGCTAGCACGGGAGATAGCCTTGCCATCAACAGCATATAGCATGGATAATACAGAGTTTGAAAGAACAGCGATGCGTTGCGGATCTTTTGGTACAGTGTAGGTTTCACCATTAAAGGTAAGTTCCTTCGTAGTAGCAGAAGAGCTGGATGTGGATTTACCACA
>CAKPXN010000053.1 GCA_934202095.1 uncultured Veillonella sp. | reverse complement strand
TCGATATCGAGCAATAATTCATCATCGTCATTCCACTCTTCAACGCTTTCAAGAATTTCCTCTTCTTCTGAGCCCATAGCTTTGAGCTCTTTTAAATTCGCATCGCTTAAACAGCTATAATTGGCAATTAGTCCCAAAATTAAATCCTTTCATAAACTCTTCTAACCATTAGAAAAATAAATTTTCCGATTCTGTAATACTTCCATCATCTTCATGGAAATAGCAGGTATATACAGGTTCACGATGCGCCGCATCATAGAATTTCTGTAATACAAGTGAAAGTTTCATGTCTATTGGCATATGTAAAGCTTTCACAATGGGTTCCCATAGTTCCATTGGCGAATAAGAGATAATCTGAGACTGCTTATTCTGACCATATTCTTCAAGTACTGCCGCATCAGAATACTTACTTGAGTCACAGTAATCATGCCAACAAATACTAAAAACGATTAAGTGAAATAAATCGTCTATACTTTCAGCTAAACGGCCAGCGGCACCCTCGCTACTCCAATACCCTATGGATCCGTCCTCCAATAGATGATATTCACCGCCAGCGCCATCTACAGCAAATGCCATACCGGGCACAGAGAACGTGCAGCGACCTTCAGCCGTATCTCGTTCCTCCAACGCATCTAGCAAGCGAAAATCAAATAGTGTATCAAAATTTTCAGCTAACTTGGCATCATTTCGCAATATATCTAAATAACCCATCTTACACGCTCCTATTAGCAGAAATTATTCCTAGCAATTTAGCCTCTCCTTCATCAGATGTATCTAATAGCGGAATAGCTAACAAAAGTACTTGCAAGGAGTAATAATAAAAGCTAAAGAATAAATCATCAGGGAATACGTCCTCTTCCTCATATCTAAGAACATCTTCGTCTTCATCATATTCTTCCGACCAAAGGTATTCTTCGTTGAGCATATCTTCAAAGTTCGGCAATGGATCTGCATGCTCTAGCATAAGACCATCTCGAATGCACTCAGCAATCACAACAAACAACTCAACCAATTGTTCTGCTAAATACTGAGCCACCTCATTATGAGCGCTCTCTTCCTGAGCTTTCTTAAAAATACGGAGCAAGAAAATCATGGCAAATGGTGTAGCATGCCACAACGTCGATTGATGCTCAATATTCTGTGCTAACGCCTCACCAGCCGCATCAACAGTTTCCATGCTTTCCATGTTCCACAACACATCAAGTTCTGTAGGAAAGTCTGTAGCACGGCCATAGGTTGTGGTTAACCGATGCCACGGTATATCACTGACTTTTACCGTTTCTATATATTGTTTCGTCATAGTATCCATTATAGTTATACCTTTATATATACGCCCATGTAGAAACGCCTTCGGCCAATGATTATTTCTCAATAACCGCTTTCACCAATTCATAGGTATCTATAAGGCGAAGTCTACCTATTCTTGGCTCGTCTGTAATCTCCTCATAGATATCCTCAAGCGTTCTTCTTGGTGCTAGTGTCCATAATTTACACGGATATAGTTCAACTGTCCCGATAATTTCCAAATTATCCAGTAACAAGCCTAAGTCCTTATGATTAAACCAACAATCTGTATCGATACCAAAATTTGTATTATCTTTTCGGCATGCGATTTTGCTATTTAAAAATTGCTCCATCGTTGGTTTTTCTTCTTGTAAAAGCCGCGTACAGGCTAAATGATATTCGATTTTCCGCGGCGATTGATCCACGTCAGAGACGAATATAGCACCATACTTGTTTTCAAACTTAACAGCTAATACGTCCCCCATCTTAAAATGAGGTTCTCTCTTCGTTTTAGATTTACGAACCTTAACAGGCTTCGGATTTTCGCTCTGTAGCTGCAGGGCTAACTTATCTAATACCTTTTGACGCTGTTTAAGGGCCTTATCATCGATTTCTAGCCAAAACTCATGAGGACCCTGAGCGATTATATCTAAGGCTTTCTGTTTAATGTCATCTGTTAGATGCCCTATCTTCCACAACGAATAAGCCACAGCAGTCCAATAAATCTCTGTGTAAAACTCATCAGTGCAAAAATTTTGTTCTTCACTTAAGATTTCAGAAATTATGGTATCAACACTGACGCCATCCTTGTACCGCTCAACAATGGCATTATAAATATCATGACCGTCATCACTATCTATGATTTTCACACCGTCAATTGCCATATGAATCTCCTCTAGGACTCTCGTAATGCCAGTAGTGCAAATACTTCGTCCATATCAAGATTAAACATATTACTTTCAAGATTGATAGGCTCAAAATAGTAACGAACTGTATCTACCCCAAATTCATCTTCTAAATGGGCCCATTCTGCCCCTGAAAGCACGGTAAACCCAAGTGTATCGTTTCCAAGGCTTTCAACAAACCAGCGCACCTCATAATCAGGCTGAACGAAGTCGTTAAAGTATTTGATGGTTACATCCCGATCTTTCTCCTCACTATAAGGAATTTGCAGTTTTTTATCGCCCTTTTGTAACACAATATCGTCACCATAAGCCTTGCCATTACTAACCGTTTTAATATCGATAGGCTCAGCCATCATATCATTGAAATAGTTCACCACATCTTCGTCATACTCGCGCCAGTCAATCCAAATAATAGCTTCGGAATCAAATAAATCATCTAAATCCATATCATGACTAAAGAAATCTTTGACTATATTATACAAACCTTCCATCGTCACTCTCCTGTATACCTTTTATGTCTTAAGCTAGGCTACTACACCCATTTCACCACTTTAACATAACTCTAGAATGTTTCATAAATCACATCTTGTTGAGCCGTAAAGTTTTCATCAAAAGAAACCAAAACATATAGATGTCCTGCTGGGGATTCACCTATATCATAACCTAGTGCAAATGTGTCGTAACAACCTGATTTATCTAACATTATATCCGTTAGTGTTAGCACAATAGACTCTTCTTGCGGTATTCCCTTTTGTATGAACCCCTTCGCCAGTTGGTCTAATTCATCTAATTGAACATATAATTGCTCCCATATTGATAGTGAAAGTACATCATCTT
>CAKPXN010000052.1 GCA_934202095.1 uncultured Veillonella sp. | reverse complement strand
ATGGTAAAGGCGATACTGCTTTATTGAAAGAAGTTGAAGAAGCAAAAGATAAATTGAAAAAATCTATCGAAGCTGGTAACATTGAAGACATTAAAAAAGATAGTGAAGCTTTGGAACAACCTTTGCACAAATTAGCTGAACAAATGTATGCTGCTGCTCAACAAGCACAACAAGCTGCTGGTGATGCTAAACAAGGCGAACAAACAAAAGCTGACGATAATGTAGTTGATGCTGATTACACTGTAGTGGATGATGATAAGAAATAAGAAGGGTTGGTAATTAATGGCACGAGATTATTATGACATCCTAGGGGTCAGCAAAAATGCAACCCAAGATGAAATTAAAAAAGCCTTTCGTAAAAAGGCTCGCCAATACCATCCAGATGTAAATAAAGATAATCCAAAGGAAGCAGAAGCAAAATTCAAAGAAGCTAACGAAGCTTATGAAGTATTGTCTGATGAAACTAAAAAAGCTCAATATGACCAATTCGGCCACGACGCCTTCAAACAAGGAGGAGGCGCTGGGGCCGGTGGTTTCCAAGGTGGCTTTGGCGGTTTCGGTGGTCAGGCCGGTGGCTTCAGTGATATCTTCGGTGATTTCTTTGGCGGCATGTTTGGTGGTGGACACCAACAACATGGTCCTCAAAAAGGCAATGATCTTCGTGAAGACATAGATATATCCTTTGAGGATGCTGCCTTTGGTAAATCCATGGCAATCAACATTCAACGTCATGAAGAATGTAATCATTGTCACGGTACCGGCGGTGAACCTGGATCTAAGGTTGATACATGCCCTAATTGTCATGGCTCTGGTCAAGAGGTTGTTATTCAAAATACACCATTTGGTCGTATGCAATCTGCTCGTACTTGTTCTCGTTGCCATGGCTCTGGTAAGGTCATTGAAAAACCTTGTTCCAAATGTCGTGGATCTGGTGAAATCTTAGTAAAACGAAAAATCGATATTAAGATTCCAGCTGGTGTAGATAACGGATCTCGTCTACGCGTTTCTAATGAAGGTGAACCGGGTATATTAGGTGGTCCAAAAGGTGACTTATACGTTTACATTTACGTACGCCCTCATAAAGAATTTGAACGCAATGGCAATGATGTTATCAGTCGTGTTACTATCAGCTTTGCACAAGCTGCATTAGGTGCGACTATACAAGTGAATACCTTAGATGGTAAAGTAGAATTAAAAATCCCAGAAGGCACTCAAACGGGAACTGCATTTAGACTCAAGGGCAAAGGTATTCCATATCTACGCAATCCTAAACAACGTGGCGATCAACATGTAATCGTTACTGTACAAACGCCTAAAAAATTAACTGATACACAACGTGAATTATTGCTTCGATTTGCAAAAGAAAGTAATGAAGATGTAAATAACTTACAAGTTAGTAAAAGTTTATTTGAAAAAATCAAGGATTGTTTAACTAAATGAACAGCTCTGATGCGTGAATGGTTTGTTCCCGCGCATCAATAGTTAAGGAGCACAATATGCAATGGATAGAAATATCTATTGTCTGTGAAAGAGTAGCCACCGATGAGGTGACTACTCTTTTTGGCGATTATGCAGACAATGGAATTATAGAAGAAGATGTAGATAATCAACCGAATTTAGTACAATTAACGCTTTATGCTGATGCAGCATTAGATCCTAACACGATTGAGTCTGATATAAAGCGGCGTCTTAACGAAATCAATATCGAAATCACATCAATAGATACACATATGTTAGATGAGTCTACGTGGTTCAATTCTTGGCAACAGTATATAGAACCCACAGAAATACTACCTAATTTAATAATCAAACCTGCATGGCAAGAATATGATAATGAACATAATAAGGCCATTATCGAAATCGATTCGGATATATCATTTGGTACTGGTTCACATGAAACTACGAGAACTTGTGCAGAACTTTTACAGGACTATAGTAAATCTATGGATTTAGATTCTGTTACATGTTTAGATATTGGGACTGGGACAGGTATTCTGTTGTTAGTAGCTGCTCATATGGGTATAAAACATCTTGTAGGCATCGATATAGAAGAATATGCAGCTAAACAGGCAAGAATTAATTGTGATAATAATCATGTCGTAGCGGATATCATTTGTGGTAATTTGGATACTGATTTTAAGGGTACGGCTCAATTGATTTTAGCGAATTTAACAGTAGATCCTTTAAAAATTTTATTGCCACAAATTGGTAAAAAGCTCGATGATAAAGGTATTCTCATCATTAGTGGTATTATTGATGATAGGTATGATGAGATTATGCCTTATATTAATAAAGATTGGCATATTATTGAGGAGCGCATTGCTGGACCTTGGCATACATTTGCGCTAGAAAAACGATGAAAAAGATATTTATTCCTACACCATTAGATGAATCCATTGTATTACCTAAAGATGTGACTCATCATATATTACATGTATTTCGCCATAATATAGAGAAACCAATTACTGTCACAGGTAGCGATAACCGTTGTGGTATCTATCAGATCGATGATGAGATAAATGGCCTAGCACAAGCTAGTCTTATAGAATATATTGATGCGTCTACATCAATGTATAGAACCATATTAGTACAATCTTATTTAAAAGGTGAAAAATTAGAATGGGTTTTACAAAAAGCTACAGAGCTTAATGTTGATACCGTATATCTTGTGCCCACATTGAATTGCGTTGCTAAGTACGATGCAAAAAAATTACAGTCAAAATATAGTCGTTGGGAAAAGATTATGTTGGAAGCTTCTCAACAATGTGGGCGCACACAGTTACCTACGCTCGTTGTAGGCGAGCCACTTTCGAATGTATTAGACATCGAATCTGAATCTTTAAAGTTGGTTGCCTATGAAAATGAAGCGGGCTATACCATTAAAGATGCTTTAAAGGCTATTAATAGTGATTCTACTAATAGGGATATCTTAATTTGTATTGGCCCTGAAGGGGGCTTTCAAGAGAAAGAAATCAATGATATCATAGAATGTGGTGGTCAATCAGTTACGTTAGGTCACACCATATTACGTGCTGAAACGGCGGCTATTGCTGCATTATCGATGGTTCACTATGAATTAGAACTATAAAATACTATATATGGTATATACATAAAGAAATGGGAGGTGCAATGAAAACCGTTGCCTTTACTACTCTAGGG
>CAKPXN010000051.1 GCA_934202095.1 uncultured Veillonella sp. | reverse complement strand
ATAGGTGTTATCATCGCCCCGCACGGCGTGCGGGGTGATCTTCGTATTATGCCTAGAACCGATTTTCCAGAACGGTTTATGCATATGGATGCCTGTTACATCGATGGTAAAGAATACCACGTTGCATCCGCACGATTTCATAAACAATTCGTATTAGCTTCGTTTAAGGAAATTCCTGATCGTAACGCGGCTGAATTATTCGCTAAAAAAGAAATTCAAGTACGTCGTGAAGATTTGGTGGAATTACCAGAAGGTCGTTACTATATCTTTGATATGATTGGCCTTGAGGTTCATGATACAAAGGGCAATTTGCTTGGTACATTAACCGATGTATTACAACCGGGAGCTAATGATGTATATGTGGTTTCCAAAGAAGGGGAACCAGATCAATTGTTTGCGGCCATTGATGATGTTATCATTGACATCGATATGGACAAACGCATGATGATCGTTGATCCGCCTGAGTGGGTATAATCCATTTAGGCGGTTTTTTATATCTATTTATAGGTGTCTTATGATAGAATTAATTATAAGATAGCTATATATAGATATATGATAATAATAAGTGTATTTGAGGGAGGCCTGTTGTGAAAATAGATATTATATCCTTGTTTCCAGAGTTTTTTGATGCCTTCTTTAGTCATTCCATCATTAAACGAGCCATAGAGGCAGGACGGCTAGATATGGCTGTGACGAATCCTCGCGATTTTAGTCATAATAAACATGGACAAGTGGATGATACACCGTATGGTGGTGGGGCAGGCATGCTCATGATGGCACCTCCTATTTTTGAGGCTGTAGAATCTGTGGTCGCTCAATATGATGGTACTGTTAATGGCGCTTATGAAACGGATGAGATGTGTGATGAAATGAGCCTCATTGGTAATCCTGGTGAAAGTATACGTCGTCGCATTGTGTTCATGGGGCCAACAGGTCAACCTTTCACCCAGGAAAAGGCACGTGAACTAGCAACTTATGATCAACTCATTCTCGTATGTGGTCATTATGAAGGTGTAGACTATCGTGTAGAGGAACACTTAGTGGATGAAACCATTTCCATTGGTGACTATGTATTAACCGGTGGCGAGTTGCCTGCCATGGTCGTAGCTGATGCGGTAGCCCGTATGATTCCTGGCGTATTAGGCGCCGCTAGTGGGGCACAAGAGGACTCCTTTTATGAACCTCTTTTAGAATGTCCTCAATATACAAAGCCACCAGAATTTAGAGGGTGGACTATACCGGATGTTTTACGCAGTGGGCATCATAAAAATATTGCTGCGTGGCGTCAAAAGGAAGCGCTAAAACGAACCCGATCGTTGCGCCCTGATTTATTAGAACGACCATTAACAAAAGAGGAAGTTAAGCTTTTAAAAGAGATTATTGCAGAAGAGTCATAGATATGAAGTTTAATTGTTATGATGTTGTAGAGATTCAGGGAAAACGATATGTAGTCGGTGAAGTCATTTTTTATCAGGATTTTATCGTTGATAGCACAATACGCTATGATCTTAATGATGAAAATTATAAGAAAGAACTAGGTGTTTCCAAAGGGGCTCAATCTTGGACTGAGTATGGTCTTTTACCAGTTAGTGGCAATGATAAAAAATGGCTCACCATTGTAAATGGAGAAAAAGAGTATTGTACTTTTTCTGAACCGGTTTTACGATCAACGCAGCCTGATGGGTATAGACTTCATGATAAAGGCATAGAACGTGTCATAGCTGTGGAGGGCCAATCAAAGGCTAGAAGTGGCGACAAAGCAGATTATAAAGAATATAGATCGATTAAAAAGGATAAAACCTATGTATTCTTTAGAGAAGACTGGCATGGTGGTTTAACAGATCAGGCTCAAGGTGAACGGATTCTTTTGTCTGATGTACATCGACGTCGAGATCAAGCTGCGCAAGCAGCGAGTAAAAAGATTCGTAATGCAGCTCGCAGAAAAGAATGGACACGATTGGGTCTGAGTTGGGGAATCATTTTATTCTTTTTGGGATATTTGTTTATAGGAGATCTGTCTTGGCATGAATTGCGTGATGAAGTAGGATTCCCATATACCATGGAAGAGCGCATTAAAGATTCCTATTATTATGAACCACAAGGCACAAAAGACGGTTTGATGGTATATACGTCAAAGCAAGATCCAAATGCAACGGCTATCGATCTTATCGATGCTGTGTATGGCAAGGTTTATACCATTAAACAAGACACTAAGTCTCCTGAGCAGTGGATTGTCATTTATACGACTAAAGATGTATCTGTTATTAGTGTGGTCAATGGCACTACATATGTTGAAGTGGGGCAATTAAAAAACTTGTCAGATTCGGAGAATACACGAATAGCGACTATTAGAAATGACAGTGAAGTATTGTTACGATATGCGTATATGGTGGAATTAAAGAATAAGCAGGGTCGTAAGACGTTATCAAATATAATAAAAGATTGATATAGAATTGATTTCAGTTACGAAATCAAACGAAGGAATATTATATGTATGAACCAAGTAAGAATACTGTTTACATAGCCATAGCCTTTACATCTATAGCAGCTCTAGTAGGCGCTTATTCGTATTGGGATGATGTTAGCTATGCCCTATGTGATGTGGTTAAACCAGAATTAAATAATGGTGAAGTACGGCTCGTTGATGATGAAGGTAAAAGCTATACCTTGATTAATCATGGTGATGGAAAAGAAACGGCACTTTATGATGATGCTGAGAAGTCTGTTACCTTTCATCGCGATGAGAAAGGCAATATTATATGGGATGCAGGCTTAGCCAGCTTGATTCCGACTCTGGCTGTAGGGTATTATGCGTTTCATGGATTTTCAGCCCCAATGGCATATATGGATGCACCAAGTATGACTTATCGCGTTACGTCGCCTCTTACACCTTTTGATGCAAATACAGGCGCTAGTAAATCTAATAGTGCAAGAGTGGCTAGAACTATTAATGAAATGACTAAAAATCGTTACAATACTAAAACGAGTAATCGTGCACATAGAATTGGTGAAAAGTATGGCTTTGGTAGTGTAGGGGTCCGAACTTCAAGCGGCGCCTCTTAATGAAAGGATGAACAATGAAATCCTATATTGATGAGCTTGATAGAAGTATATTTAATTTCGTGGAATATGAAGGTTATGATGATCGGTATCCTTCATTGTCTATGCAGGCCTTTCCCGCTGACTTTTATGATGAAATTCGTCATGCATCACGTAGATTATTTCAAATATTTTGTAAAGCTGCAAAAGTATTTCAAATGGCACCAGATGACTTTGCACGAAATATGGATATGCCAGACAATTTAATTCCTTACTTACATAAGTCGAATGCATTAGGGTTACCGACGTGGTTATCTCGCTTTGATTTTGTTCTTGATGTAAATGGTAATTTGCGCATGGTAGAACTTAATGCAGATACGCCATGTTTTCTTATTGAAAGCTATTATGCCAATGAAGTTGCAGCTAAGTATGTAGGACGAAAACATCCTAATGCAGAATGCCGAAAAGAATTACATACATTTTTAAAGCGCATGTATGATGCTGTTTTAT
>CAKPXN010000050.1 GCA_934202095.1 uncultured Veillonella sp. | reverse complement strand
CTAAGGGCGGGCAGCCTCGTATAGGAGGTGCCCCATGACAGTACATACAGAGATTTTACTCATCGCCATTGCGGTATCTATCGCGTGTGCTATCCCAGGTGTATTCCTCGTGCTGCGCCGCATGTCCATGATGGCCGATGCTATTACACACACCGTATTCCTCGGCATCGTGCTCGCCTTCTTTGTGACGGAAGACTTAAACTCGCCCTTGCTTCTAGTAGGAGCAACGCTAGTCGGCGTAGGCACTGTATGGCTTACAGAAATGATCCATAACACGGGCCTCGTCAACGAGGACGCCTCTATCGGTATCATCTTCCCCCTCCTCTTCTCTATTGCCATCATCCTCGTCAGTCTCTACAGTGGTAACGCACACCTCGACGTAGATACGGCACTTCTAGGAGAAATCGCCTTTGCACCCTTTGATAGATGGATTGTAAACGGCACTGACTTAGGTCCCGTATCGCTATGGATTTCTCTAGGGGTGGCGCTTATCAACCTCGTATTGGTTATGCTCTTCTACAAAGAATTACAGCTATCCACCTTTGATCCACTCCTAGCAGGCCTCTTTGGCTTTATGCCCGCCCTCATCCATTACGTGCTCATGACCATGGTATCCCTCACCGTGGTAGCTTCATTCCAAGCAGTAGGAGCCATCCTCGTTATTGGCCTCATGATCGGACCTGCGGTCATCGCTTATTTATGGACCGCCTCTGTGAAAGCCATGCTTATTAGCAGTATTATCATCAGCATTATCTGTGCTGTCATCGGTACGGAAGTTGCTTTCACCCTAGACGTATCCATTGCAGGCGCTATTGCGACGACCATAGGTCTCGCTCTATTAATCGCCGTTATTGGCACGCCAAAGACGGGCTATATCGCCACCTATCGTCGCCAACGTCACTTACGTCGTCACTATCGAGAAACAATGATGCTCTGTCACATCTATACCCATATGAATACACCTATAGCGGCCACTGAAAACGGCATCGGCACCATTCACGAACACCTGAACTGGAAGCCAGACTATACACACCAAGCCGCATCACACCTTAAGAAACAAGGCTTGCTATATGTAACAAACGGCTACTATATGCTTACCGATAAAGGTGTGGCGCAGGTTAAAGAAATTATTTAATTAATTTCAATCTAACTCCTTAAAAATATATATCTTCCCAACAAAAAGAAGCTGAAATCAATGCTACTCTGCAAGATTTCAGCTTCTTCTTTTGTATGTAATTATATGGCTAGAACACAACACGCATCTGATACCACTTAGCACCGCCGTGATCAGATACAGATTCACCTTCGTTCATAAAGCCAAACTTAGCGTAATAATGAATCTTTTCTTCCTTGCATGTCAAAATAACACCCTTACGCTTTTCCTCTCTCGCAAGATCGATGAAAGCTTCAATTAACTTACCACCTACACCGCGTTTCCGATACGCTGGCAACGTATTTAGTCCAAATATCATCTGCCAAGCACCGTTTGGATTGTGCAAGGAAGCATCAGCGAACATCTCATCTGTTAAGATTTCATCATCAGATACAAAACCATCGATAAAACCGATTGGCGTATCTCCATCAAAGGCAATTAAAAACTGACCGGCATAATATTTTAATCGTTCTGCAAAGGCCTCACGAGGTGCCGCCTCAGCCGGCGGAAAACAAATTGCTTCAATATGTGTCACTAAATCTAGATCTTCAGTTGTTGCTTTTCGTATTAATATATCCATTTCCTTCTCCATCGTATTACATATTTTCTAGTATATACCGTTTATAAAACAAAGGCTACACATTCAATGAGTGATGTGTAGCCCTTTCTATTCTACTTTTTCGTATATTTAGGCACGTTACGATACTGCATTGGCAAGGAATTTTCTTTTACCTTAAAGCCGTGTTTCTCGTAAAATGGTGCATTCTTGCTGTCGCCAATCATAACATTGATATACAAGTAAGACTTGTAAGCGGTTTTCACCATTTCTAGTAAATGACCTGCAATGCCATGCCCCTGATAATCGGGATGTACGAGCACATAATTAATAAAGCACACTAGCTCGCTATCGTCCATGACGCGGATAAGACCGACTAAACGGTCACCATCCCAAGCAGAAATCACACGAGACGAATTCATTAGGGCCTTATGTAATCGACTAGGATACTTGCCTACCACCCAGCGAACAGATAAAAATAAATCTGCTACCTGCTGAGGCGTAAAATTTCGTTCTTCTGTATAGATAATCGCCATAACAGCTCCTCCAATGAACTCCTAGTTTCTTAGAACCTAGATTTCAAGATTCTTATACATACAATATCTAATAGATGCTATCAAATAAGTGATTTACTCATATAGATAACATCATCCATAGGGTTATGATAATATGGCTCACATTCAGTAAAGCCATGCTTCTTGTACAAATGGATGGCTGCTTGCAATGGTTCAATTGTATCTAGCACCATTTCTTTATAACCAGAGGCCTTAGCATGATCCATGATACTTTCAATAAGACAATCACCAAGAGCATGACCGCGGCCCTCAGGTCGTACATAGAGACGTTTCATTTCACAACGGGCCTCACTATGCTGATAATACGCCACCATACCGAGCACAACCTCATTATCATCGATAGCTACTAATAACTCACCATTGGGAGCCGTATATTTCTCAGCAATATCGGCCAATTCCTTATCTAAATTCTGAAAGGACAAATCACGACCAAGCCACCGGATATACTCAAGGATTAACTCTTTTACCTGAGCTAAATACGGTTTGCCATCAACTATTTTAATCATATACACTCCAACGGATACAATCCTCATAACTATTTCTTCTTATATGGTCTATGTTGAAAGATTTCTTTTACAATTCCTTCTCCAATAATAGTACTACCTTCCACAATAAGGAACTCCGTACGTACTTGTAAAGCAGAATAATCTACATCCTCATTTACTGGTAGCGCATTAGCTCGTATGGGCTGATTAAAGATAACATCCTCACCATCAATAAAGTTAATTCCAAACTGTTCCTCAGTACCTTTTATAACAATATGAGGGCTATACTTTCCATTAATTAAATTTGGTGGGTTTGTCATCTTCTTCCTAAAGAAAGTAACAATGCAACTAATCGTAAAATCTAAACTGCTCATATTAGGCCTCATTCAATTACATATACCATATTACCTGTAAAGTATATGTTCATTATACAGTGTACGGGATTTCCTTCAGTCCATAACCACCCCTGGAATACAGCGTGACCCCAATTATAGGTCTCCGTAATGACCTCAAACTCACTTTCACTATACTCCTGTTGATACTGAGGTAACTCAATTCTTTTACCTCTGAAAGTATCTAACATTGTGCTATTAAAAACAAGAATTTCTAAATCATCGATATCACATTTCTCAAATACAATCTTAGCCTTATGAGTCTGTTCATCACCATTCTCATAGGAAAAAATATAATCAAAGGTAAAAGTTAGATTACCGTCTACGTATTCTATTTTTTGTACCCTTGCATCGTGGAGGGAGTACTTAAAATACTCCCCAAAAGATCTTATGATTTTCATATGCTCCAACAATAATAATAAAAAAAACAAATTATGTCTTATATTATTATATTTATTAACCATATATAGTCATAAAAGCCTCCTGCCAAAATGACAGGAGGCTTTATTTCGGCAAATGTATAGCCAGAATTATTTGTTATTCTTATTCCCACTCAATTGTTGCAGGTGGTTTAGATGTAATATCGTACACGATACGGTTGATGTGTTGTACTTCGTTTAC
>CAKPXN010000049.1 GCA_934202095.1 uncultured Veillonella sp. | reverse complement strand
ATAATATTTTAGGAGGCATTTGTAATGAGCAATGCTACAACAACTAACGGTAAAGCTCCATCTCAAGATGTAGTAGCTGTAATCGTTGGTGCATTAGCGGCAATGGGTTATTCCGCTGATCAAATCGCGCATATCCGTCCAATCGTAAGCTATAATTGGAAAATGGAAGGACGTTTGCGCGGTAATCGATAAGATTATTGGCAGTTAGATAATCTAATAGATTATCCGATTTATATGTGTAAAGAAAATTTATAAGTATTGTGTAGACACTACACATTTTGGAGGAATTTAAAATGAAAAAATTCAATATTACAGTAAACGGCACAGCATATGATGTAGAAGTTAATGAAGTAAAAGGCGCAGCTCCTGCAGCGGCTCCTAAAGCAGCTCCAGCAGCAGCTCCTAAAGCAGCTCCTGCACCAGCTCCAGCTCCAGCTGCAGCAGCAGCTCCAGTTCCAGCAGGTGCTGAAACTGTAAAAGCTCCAATGCCTGGTAAAATCTTATCTGTAGCAGTATCCGCTGGTCAAGCAGTTAAAAAAGGCGAAACTTTGTTGATTCTTGAAGCTATGAAAATGCAAAATGAAATCGCAGCTCCACATGATGCAACTGTAAAAGAAGTTCGCGTTGCTGCTAACCAAACTGTATCCACTGGCGAAGATATGGTTGTTCTTGGCTAATCCCAAGTTGATGTGACGCGGTCATACCGCGTCATAAAAACAATTTTATATTTATGAAAGGGGAACAAATATGGAGGCTTTTGCTGTTGCGATACAATCCGTTATTAATGATAGCGGTTTTCTCGCATTTGAACTAGGCAATGCTATAATGATCCTTGTTGGGTTAATTCTACTATATTTAGCATTTGCAAAAGAGTTTGAACCATTATTGTTGGGGCCGATTGCTTTTGGTTGTTTGCTTGCAAACATTCCTCGTAACGGTTTTGAAGAAGGCGTTATGGCACTTATCAGTGCGGGTATTTCCCAAGAAATCTTCCCACCACTAATTTTTCTTGGCGTAGGTGCCATGACTGACTTCGGTCCGTTAATTGCGAACCCTAAAACATTGTTATTAGGTGCTGCCGCACAAATCGGTGTATTCGTAGCTCTTGGTGGCGCAATGACTTTGGGCTTTACCGTACAAGAAGCTGCCGCTATCGGTATCATCGGTGGTGCAGACGGTCCTACATCTATCTATTTGGCGGCTAAATTAGCGCCACATTTATTAGGTGCTATCGCGGTTGCCGCATATTCCTATATGTCCTTGGTGCCGTTGATTCAACCTCCGGTAATGAAATTATTTACTACTAAAAAAGAACGTGAAATTGTGATGGAACAATTGCGTGAAGTAACGCGATTTGAAAAAATTGTATTTCCAATTGTTGCGACGATTTTCATTTCTTTATTGCTTCCTTCCATTACATCCTTGTTAGGCATGTTGATGTTAGGTAACTTGTTCCGTGAATCCGGTGTAACGGATCGTTTGTCCGATACATCTCAAAATGCGTTGATCAATACCGTTACCATTTTCTTGGCAACAGGTACTGGGTTAACGATGAGTGCGGAACACTTCTTAAGTACTCAAACAATCTTGATTATTGGCTTAGGGCTGGTTGCATTTATCGGCGGTACTGCTGGTGGCGTATTGTTTGGTAAATTGATGAGCTTAGTTGATGGTGGTAAAACAAACCCACTTATTGGTTCGGCCGGTGTATCCGCGGTTCCAATGGCGGCTCGCGTATCCCAAGTAGTTGGTGCTAAAGCTAATCCTGCAAACTTCTTGCTCATGCATGCTATGGGGCCGAACGTAGCAGGTGTTATCGGTACAGCTGTAGCGGCAGGTACAATGCTTGCTATGTTGTCCACTCGTTAATAATTTAATAATTATTCACCAAGGTGTGCCTACTCAGGCACACCTATTGGTGAATTAAAATTAGCCTGATTGTATGTAAACATACAATATTTTGGTATACGGCAATAAATGCTATCGTCAGATCGGTCATTAAGTGGTGAACAAGAACTCACAAAATAACCTTCCGGTGCTTTTAATATAGTAGAGGTGGTCATCTTGTTATCTGTAGAATTGAAAATACTGATTTGTTTTGTATGGGCGTTTATTGTTTTTTTTATTACTGCACTGATCATCGGTGCTGAGCGTAAAGCTCAGTGGTTCCAGAAGAGGACCAAATATTCGTGGTTTAATCGCCGCGGAATTATATCCGAGTCCTTGCATTTTGGATATCCCAAAACACGAGAGGGATATGGGGTTACCTTTTTAATGGCGGGTGCCATTAGCATCGTAAGTTATATAGTATATCTTTTATAACTACATTCAGTGCATTTCTCTGAAGGGAGATGATGATGTATGGGTGCTGCAGAACAAACCTTAATCGTCCTTGCAGTCATGGCTGTCTTATTCGTTACGGAAATTATTCCGTTGGCGATTACTTCTTTAGGTGGTGCTATTACACTTGGTCTTATGGGGATTATTACTCCTAAGGTTGTATTCTCCGGTTTGTCCGATAGTACTGTTGTATTGTTTGCCGGCATGTTCGTTGTTGGCGGTGCTTTATTCTATACCGGTTTGGCTCAAAAAATTGGGGAAACCGTAGTATCTCATGCAGGTACAAGCGAAAATGGATTAATGCTTGCTATCATGCTTGTTACTGCAACAATGTCTGCATTCTTATCTAACACAGGTACAGCGGCTGCGTTGCTTCCTGTAGTTGTCGGTATCTGTTCCGTTGCTAAGATTCCTGCATCTCGTCAGTTGATGCCGTTGGCATTTGCTGCCGGGGTTGGTGGTATCATTACAATGGTTGGTACACCACCGAATATTATCGTAAATGGTACGTTGGAAAAATCCGGTATTACTCCATTTGGATTCTTTGAATTTGCATGGATTGGTATTCCTTTGACTATTGCTACCATTATCTTTATGATGTTTATCGGTAAATATTTATTACCTAAACATGAAATTACAGATGCCGGTGAAGTTGAACAAGAAGTATCGGCAGATGAAGTGTCTAATGATCCTAAAAAACAATTATACTCTGGTCTTATTTTGCTAGGTGTAATCATTGCCATGATTTTAGGTGATTTCCTTAAGAAAAACTTTGGTATTAACTTACCGTTGAGCATGGTTGCCGTTATCGGCGCAATGCTTTGTGTATTGACAGGTTGTTTGAAAGAAAAACAAGCTTACACATCTATTGACTGGGTTACAATTTTCTTGTTTGCCGGTATGATGCCGGTAGCAGAAGCTCTTGATAAATCAGGTGCCGGTCAATTGATTGCTAATGCTGTATTAAGTGTTATGGGTTCCGATCCTAGCCCTTACTTTGCGACAGCAGTATTGTTTATTCTGTCCTGTGTTATGACTCAGTTCATGTCTAATACCGCATCTTGTGCATTATTGGCACCTATCGGTATCGCTATTGCAAAAGGTATGGGTGCTGACCCTCATGCCGTTCTTATGGCTATCGGTGTTGCCGCATCCTGTGCATTCGGTACACCTGTAGGTACACCTCCAAATACATTAGTACTTGGTCCTGGTCAATACAAATTTACAGACTATGTAAAAGCCGGCGTTCCATTGATTATAGTATGCTTCGTAGTAAGCTTAATTATTATTCCAATGGTATGGCCTTTCTTCCCTGGTAAATAAGGGAATTGTTATTCTACTATATGAGCACATACGAGGTCGAATTGTGAGATTCGACCTCGTTTTTGTATGTAAATCTATATTTTTGATTTAAAAAATATTGCTTTTGATCTTATTAATATGATAATGAATATTGATAGTTATATTCCTATTAATATGATTTGTATTTTGATTAAATGATAATAAATGAATTCTCAATTACTCTATTTCTATTTTAAAAATATAATTGAAAAAGTATATCAACATAAAGACTGTGCTAGTTCTTATATGATAAAAATGAAAGGTGAGTATGTATAAAAAGATTTTGATTTATCTCATTTTCATTTGACTTTCAATTATTATTATGTGATAATGAGAATATAAGTAAGGCAAGTGCCTTTTTAAATGATAATAAAAGTTTTAATCTATATTTTTTATGGAGGTCTTAATCATGAGAGTTATTGCTGATGGTTGCATTAAATGTGGTTCTTGCGCATCTGTTTGCCCGGTTTCCGCTATTTCTGAAGGCGAAACTAAATATGAAATCAACGATACTTGCATCGACTGCGGTTCTTGCGAATCCGTTTGCCCAGTATCTGTAATTTCCGCTGAGTAATC
>CAKPXN010000048.1 GCA_934202095.1 uncultured Veillonella sp. | reverse complement strand
CGATGCCGGTTCGTGAATAGATTGTGTTTTAACGCCTAGTTTTTTAGACAATTCGTCAGCAAAGGAATTGAGCTTGCCCTTATCAAGTATATGGGATGGGCAAATATCGCCAAGGTTCGGCAATGTAATATTGGAACCGATGGAGAAATCGAGGATCAATCCTTCGCTTTTTCTATTTTCTGTGATGAAAGCAATGCCAGCTTTGATGGCATCTTCTGGTTTTTTACAGTTTAGAACGGAGCCGTTAACGGTTACGGTGCCGCCATTGTGTTTATCTACGCCAAAGATGGCACGCATGATTTCCGTGCGGCCTGCACCCATAAGACCTGCTACGCCGAGAATTTCCCCTTTGCGTAGGGTGAAGGAGATGTCGTTGTCAAAGCCTTCTGGTTTGAGATGGTCGATATTCATGACTACATCGCCTGGTGTGGTTGTACGAGCAGGATAGAACTCGTCGATAGAACGGCCTACCATGTGGCGTACCACTTCGTCTACAGAAATCTCAGCTGTTGGTTTAGTGATAATAGTGTGACCATCGCGCATAACCGTTATGGTATCACATTCGCTAAATACCTCTTCCATGCGGTGAGAGATATACACGATAGCAACGCCGCGGGCTTTCATCTTGCGCATCATGTTGAACAATGTCGCTGTTTCACGCTCTGTAAGGGCAGCTGTCGGTTCGTCCATGATGACTACCTTTGCATCCAACATCAAGATACGAAGGATTTCCGTCATTTGTTGATGACCAACGGAGCAAAGGCCTGCCTCCGTTGTGAGAGGCAATTCGATGCCTAGTTCACGGCATGTATTTTCTGCCTCAGCGAGCATCGCCTTTTTGTCGAGCATACCAAATTTATTGCGCTTTGGTCTCATTAAATACAGATTTTCTAACAATGTTAGATTTGGCCAAATATTGAGCTCTTGGTGGATGAAAGCCACACCGTTTAGCTCAGCCTCTCTTGGGTTCGGGAAGGTGCGCTCTACGCCGTCGATGGTGATTGTACCAGCGTCCGCCTTGTGAATACCGGTGAGGATATTCATGAGGGTGGATTTACCGGCGCCGTTTTCGCCCATCAAGGCGTGAACCTCGCCCTCCTTGAGGGTAATACTTACATCGCGCAGTACTTGGTTCGTGCCAAATGCCTTCGCAATGCCTGACATAACAATTTCCATAACTACTCCTATATGACTGGTGAAAGTATCTCTTATTGTATGTAATAGATTTTAATTCTAGGGACGATCGCTAAAGATACAATCGGCGCGCAAGATAATGTTCGCATACGGAGATGCTTCACCTGTTCGAATGATGCACTTGCATTGTTTTGTGGCTTCTTTAAAAGTATCGTGACTAGTTGTAATCCACTCAAATTCGTCGCAAGGGAATGTGGATTCCAAGAATGCATGACCCTTTGGATTAAAATCTTTCATTTCCTTAGCAATATGAATTGCTTCAATCTTCATGTGCTTTGTAATAAGTGATACAACCTGCTCAAAACTAGGCACACCGAACTCCAACGCAAGGTCAATCTTTTGAACCCCTTCAGGTACGGGTAGACCACAATCAGAAATACAAATCGTATCTGTATGACCAAGATCCGCAAGAACCTTGGCAATATGACTATTTAAAATACCATGTCGTTGCATATAAACTCCTTTCATTCCATGAATGAGGCAACCTCATCCTTTGTAGGCATTCCAGACTGGGCACCTAGTTTTTGGATGGAGAGAGCCGCTGCTGCGTTGCCGTAGTGGAGGGCATCGGCTAGGCTTTTACCATTAACGATAGCTGTTGCAAAGGCACCATTAAATGTGTCGCCTGCGCCTGTTGTGTCTACTGGTTCTACCTTGAATCCAGGAACAATGTGAATTTCTCCATCGTCTGCATAGCCCACACCTTGGCTACCGAGGGTAACGATGATTTTATTTTCATTGGCTAATAATGTTTCCTCTGTAGTTTTATTAGGGTAGAGGGCCGATAATTCGTGCTCATTTGGTGTAATATAGGTGGCTAGTTCCAACCATTCAGGATTGAGGTCAGCCGCTGGAGCCGGGTTTAAGAGGACTTTCACATTAGCCTCGTGGCAACGACGAACGATGTATTCGATGGTTTGAATAGGGATCTCATTTTGAACCATTACGAGATCGGCTTGCTCGATAGCGGACCAAGCATTATCGACTACAGATTTGTCTACCTTAGCATTTGCACCAGCAATGACGATGATGCTGTTGTCACCTTCAGCTAATGTGATATGTGCAGTACCAGTTGTCGTATCTGGGACAGTGACGATATAGTCTGTGTTGATATGATTTTCTTTGAGGTTATCTAAAATCATTTGGCCATATGCATCTCGACCGATGCAGCCTACCATGGTAACCTCTGCGCCTAGACGAGCTGCGGCTACCGCTTGGTTAGCACCTTTACCGCCGTGGGCGATGTGCAATTCGTTGCCCATAATTGTTTCGCCTGCTGCGGGACGCTTATCCGCGAGGACCACAATATCCATGTTGCAACTACCTATAACAACAATGCGATTCATGATATCTCCTTACCTGTTTATTAGTGTATCTTAATTCTGTTATTAGTATAGCGTAAATAACGTTGTTTATCTACATAAATAACCATAAATTATGGGAATAAAAAATCGGCATACATTTTCTCAAGTAAGAAATGTATACCGATTTTTTATAGTTTTATAAACCGTTAAGGATATTAATATTAGATTAGTCCAATTGGTGTATCATTTTATCAATACTATTGAAAGTTTCCTCTATGGTTGTTGTACGTCCTTGAATGATATCATTTTGTCCTTCCACTAGAGAGGTTAATATTTCTAACTGGGCTTTTAACATATTATATGTTTTATTTTCTAGGGTGATTGTATCATTTGAAAGTTCCATAGATATCTCCTAATATATGGTAGTTTATAAAAATGATGGTTTATCGTAGTGTGTACCTGGTTCACCTACACCAATGCTAGCGCGACTGAATGGTGTTTCGTCTTCAACGTGTAGTATATCGTAAACGGCTTTTACCACAGCTTCACGTGTAACTTGTGCATCGTTGAATGGAGCGCCTTCAGCGATTAATTCATAATTCGTGTTCTCCATATTGTTATAGAGCCAAGGTAGACGCAAAATTGTGTAGTTCAAGTTAGATTCGCGTAAAACGTTGCGCGCCTGACGTTCACCTTGTACATAGCTAATTGGTAGATTGTCAAAGGTGAATTTTTCTAAAGCCTTTGGAAACTCACCAGATAGGCCTGCCATGGATAAGCCGATGATGCGACGAATATTTTGGCGAGATAGTGCTTTCACAATAGCTGCCATGTCACTGCCAGTTTCCATAGCACTGAGGAATACGACTTCTGTATTTTTAACGGCTTCCTCTAATTTTTTAGGACTTTGGAACGATCCTTCGATAACGGTTATACGTTCGTGCTCTAAAATTTCCGGATGAATACGTGTGCTCAATTGACGTCCATATAATGTGATGTGCATATCAGTATATGTTAGAAGTGTTGCTGTCAATCGTTGTGCGATTTGGCCTGCAGCGCCTAAAATTGTGATATATTTGTACATGTAGACCTCCTGTGTGGGCGTAATTACTATATGCATTATATCATAACTATGTGACGAGGAAGTGAGAAAGCAATGTATAGTAAGATTCTGATTATAAAGCTGTAAAATTTGACGTTGAATTTACATGATAATTTAACTACAATAATGATAAGATATTTAAAAAGTGAGTGTTATATCACTAAAGTATTTTGGAGGTGATGGTATGCCGAATATAAAACCTATTTCAGATTTACGTAATTATTCTGAAGTATTGCGTGATGTTGCTATAGACAGTCCCGTATTCTTAACTAAAAATGGTAGAGGCCGATATGCAATTATGGATATTCAAGATTATGAACGTGTAATGGCTACAATAAAACTTATGGGTGCTTTAGAGGCAGGTCGGCAATCTGGTGAAGAACAAGGTTGGATTTCATCAGAGCAACTAAAAAGTGAATTGGGGATTTAATTATGGATAATCAAATTAGCTATGCACCAAAAGAACGAGAAGATTTGCTTAAAATAAAATCCTTTATAGAAGAAGAAACCGGTGATATTGAGTTAGCTAAGAAAACTATTTCGGATATAGTGACTACGAATGATTCCTTAAGCGCTTTTCCAGAAATGGGACCGCGATTATTGATAAATATAGGGAGTAAAATTGAATATAGATATTTGCTTTGTCATAATTATTTAAGTTTTTACCGTTATTTAGATCGTACTATCTATATTGATAGAATATTAAATAGTAGACGTGATTATCTTAAAATACTATTGGATGAAGTACATTAGTTCTTAAAAGCACTATCGTTACTGATATGTACCCATTTTCCTGGACACATATTATTTACTAGCCTAAACACATGGATGCTTCCCTGTATTTTACAGGAG
>CAKPXN010000047.1 GCA_934202095.1 uncultured Veillonella sp. | reverse complement strand
TAACTAATATTGCTAATGGTACTGTTGCTTCTGGTAGTAAAGAGGCAGTCAATGGTGGTCAATTATTTGATGTAAAACAAAATATTACTAATTTGACTAATACTGTTAATGGTGGATTGAACTTTAAAGGAGATACTGGCAATCAATTCAATAGTGCATTAGGTACGACTGTTAATGTAGTTGGTGGCACAACGGGTAATGGTACAACTAATAATGTTGTAGTAAGTTCAAATGGTACAGATACATTAACTGTTAAATTAGCTGAAAATATTGATCTTGGTACTAATGGTTCTGTTACAACTGGTAATACTAAAATTAGCAATAGTGGTTTGACATCTAAAGATGCTGCTGGTAATACAACTGTAGTGAATGGTTCTGGTCTATCTTTTACCGATAGTACTGGTGCGGCTACAGGTCCTAGCCTTACAAAAGACGGTATCAATGCGGGTAATAAAACAATTAGTAATGTAGCAACAGCCGTTAATGGTACTGATGCAGTTAACTTGACTCAAGTACGAAATATGATTTCTGGTATCGGTGGCGGCGCACATAGTAAAGTTACCGAAGGTAATAATATTAAAGTTAAGGAAACACTAGACGATGCAACAAATGGTAAAGTATTTAATGTAGCACTTAAAGATTCTATCTCTGTTACAAATGTAACAACTACAGATGCAGCGGGTAACACAACTATAACTAATGGTAGTGGTGTAACTATCACTGGTGCTTCTAGTCCTACAAACCCTGGTACAACAGTATCCTTGACAAGTGATGGCTTGAATAATGGAGGTAAGCAAATTCATAATGTAGCACGTGGTACATCTGCTAATGATGCAGCAACTGTAGGTCAAGTACAAGAAGCTATGAGTGGTTTAAACAGTGCATTTAATGGTTTTGATAGTAAAATAAATACAACTGGTGCTAATGCGGCAGCATTGGCTGGTTTGAAACCAATTCAATACGATCCATTGGAACCAACTCAAATTATGGCTGCGTATGGTCATTACCATGACAAATCTGCCGTAGCAGTTGGTGTGGCTCACTTCACTAATGAAAGTACTATGCTCCACGCAGGTGTAACCCTTGATGACCAAAATAATATGTTCAATGTGGGGGTAACTAAAAAAATTGGTTCCTCAGCAGCAAAAAAAGCAATTCCTGAACGTTATAAAGGTGGTCCAATTAGCTCTATATACGTAATGAATGATGAAATTACTGCATTAAAAGAAGAAAATGCAAGAATTAAACAAGAAAATGAAGATACTAAAGCTAAATTAGCAATGGTTATGGAAAAATTAGGTTTATAATCTAAGGTATATTCTATAATACATGGTATGCGGATTAGGAAGGTAAAACGTATACAATTTCAGTTACTGGTAGTTAATCTGTTACTTATACAGGTTAAGAATTACAAAACAGCCCCTTAAACAAAAAAGCTATTAGTTGATTGAACCGACCCCTTAATGTTAGACTAAAAATCTTAAGGTTAAGGGGTCACTACATGATCAACTAATAGCTTATTTTTTATGTTTCTAAGAAAAAGGGCGTGAAGATTATAGAGGGGGAGCTTATGGCAAATCATGTGTATATGCTAGTATTAATCTAACAAAAAAGAGACACCTACTTTCGAAATCTGACTTTGGCCTGAGCCCCAGAGGGGCGAAGAAAAAGCCGGTGGAAGATTTCGGAAGTAGGTGTCTCCTCAATGGTCTATACTTGATTAGCTATTTAATTCAATAGAAGAACCTGGATCAATAATAACCGCAGTTTGGTTGTATTTGCCTTCTACTAGGCTTGCAAATACGCCTGGTTCGCGGTCGATAACAGGCCATGTTTTGTAGTGGATTGGAATGGAGATGCGGGCTTTTACATAGCTTGCTGCAAGGGCTGCATCTTCGACGCCCATTGTGTAGTTGTCGCCGATAGGGAGAAGTGCGTAGTCGATATCGCCAAAGCGGTTTAATAGTTTCATGTCACTAAAGAGGGCTGTGTCGCCTGCAAAGTATACGATGTCGCCAAAGAAGTTGACGATGCAACCTGCTGCGTGACCACCTGGTACGCCAGAACCATGGAAGGCTGGAACGATACGAACGGAACCAAATTCAAAGTCATATTTACCGCCAAGGTGCATAGCGTGTGTACGACAACCTGCAGCAGCTGCTTTGCCAGCAACTTCAGCTGTAGAGATTACGAGCGCATCGTTAACTTTAGCGATGAACTCCGTATCGCCGTAGTGATCATCGTGACCGTGGCTGACGAAGATGTATTGGCATTTAATATCTTCTTTTTTTGCGATGTCCCATGTATTGCCCGTTAAGAATGGGTCGAAAATCATGGATACGTCACCGTTTGTTAGCATAAAGCATGCGTGGCCGAAATAAGTTAATTTTGTTTTCATAGGAACACTTCCTTCCTCATATATACTAATTTAATTATATTGTATAATAGAAATGGAAAAAGTAAAACTATTGATGTACATTTATACATAAAATAAGGAAATATTATGGAATTAACACATTTTGATGAACAAGGTAATGCGTGGATGGTGGATGTGTCCGATAAGGATCATACGCATCGCATTGCGGTAGCAGAAGGTTTTATAGCCATCAATGATGCTATATATGACCGCATTCAAGGTGGGACGATGAAAAAGGGGGATGTTTTGTCCGTTGCTCAATTGGCTGCCATTATGGGGGCTAAGCAAACGAGTAACCTCATCCCGTTGTGTCATCCTTTGATGCTTACGAAGGTGGAGGTCCATTGCCATCTTGTTGATGGTGAAAGTCTAGCTTTCACAACAGATACGCATAGTAAAGCGGTAAAGATTACGGCTACAGTTAAGACGACGGGGCAAACCGGTGTTGAAATGGAGGCACTTACGGCCGTACAAGTGGGGCTCCTCACTGTATATGATATGTGCAAGGCCATTGATAAGGGCATGATTATGGGACCTACGTATCTCGTTGAAAAAGACGGTGGCAAGAGCGGACACTTTATTCGAAGTAATAAATAATCTTAGTGGTGTAGGGCTGTTTGTGTCCCACTAGGAAAAATAGAATTCACTACTTGAATACGTACTGTAGATTAGGTAGAATAATATAGATATAAGAATAGAGGGAATGGTATGGAAATTGTATTATATGAACCGGAGATTCCTGGTAATACCGGCAATATTGCGCGCCTTTGTGCGGCAAACCATATGACCTTGCATCTCATCAAACCATTGGGCTTTTCCATTGACGATAAGCACGTTAAACGGGCGGGCCTTGATTATTGGCATTTGGTAGATGTACAGGTACATGAAAATATAGAAGAACTATATGCGAAATATCCTGATCGTCGTTATTTTTATGCTACTACGAAGGCAAAACATGTGCATTCTGATGTGAAGTTTGAGATCGGTGATATGCTCGTGTTTGGGCCTGAAACAAGAGGCTTACCTGAAAGTTTATTAGAAGGCAATGAAGAAACGTGCATTCGTATTCCTATGGTGGAAGAGGCGCGGTCTTTAAACCTTTCAAATTCTGTGGCTATTATTGCCTATGAAGCTATGCGTCAATTGGATTATCCAGATTTGAAAGAAGTAGGCAATTGGATTAGCCATAAGTAAAATAATGTATGCAATAGGGGGAATGAATATGAATTACGATAAAGCCCATGATTTAGCACACGCAATGCGTGAATCTGAAGAGTATAAAGAGTTGATGCAAGCGCAAGAGGCTGTAAAAGCTGACGCAGAAGCAACTGCATTGGTGCGCACATTTATGGCGCAACAAATGCAATGGGAATATGCTAAGTTGTCCGGCGCGCCTGAAGCAGATGATTTGCAAAAGAAACAAGAGGAATTGATGCCTCAAATTCAAGCAAATACTGCAGCGGCTAATTATTTGCAAGCGCAAATGCGTTGGAGCCAAGTATCTAATGATATTTACAAAATCATTAGCGAACCAATCACTGAGGGGATGAAAGTTTTAGATCATGGGGAAAAACAACAACCACAACATTAAGGCCCTACAAACGGCTTTATTAGAAAAATTACCAAGTACACGTGTACGAGAAGAGGAATATTTACGTCATCATACGACATTTAAAATCGGTGGTCCTGCTGATTTGTTCGTTGAACCTACAACGATGGCTGAACTGAGCTTTGCTCTTCGCACCATTCATGAGTTTGATGTGCCTGTTACCATTATCGGCTGCGGGTCCAATATTCTCGTGAAGGATGGTGGCATTCGCGGTGCCGTTGTATCTGTTCGACATATGACACAAATTATGGACTGCAATGATAATGTATTGTGTATCGGTTCTGGGTATATGTTGAAGGACGCTTCTGAGTTCGCATGGGAAAATGGTTTGACTGGCCTAGAATTTGCCATCGGTATTCCTGGCACATTAGGGGGTGCCGTATTTATGAATGCCGGGGCTTATGATGGGGAAATGAGCCATGTCGTTACAGCTGTTCGAGCTGTAGATTTTCAAGGCAATATTAAAGAATACGATGCATCGCATTTAGATTTCGGGTATCGTCATAGCGTATTCCATGATAATCATGAGGTTATCGGCGAAGTAATTATGACGCTTAAGCCTGGAGATAAGGATGCTATCAAGGCACGCATGGATGAACTTACAGAAAAACGGGAGTCCAAACAACCTTTAGAATTTGCTAGTGCAGGCTCCACCTTTAAACGCCCACCAGGGTATTTTGCAGGAACCTTGATTGAACAAACAGGCCTTAAGGGCTTATCCGTAGGTGATGCGCAAGTATCCCATAAGCATGCGGGCTTTGTTATCAATACAGGCAGTGCTAGTGCGAAGGATGTACTCGATTTAATTGCCGAAGTACAACGTCGCGTATATGACCAACATGGAGTACATCTTGAACCAGAAGTACGTATGATTGGTGAAGATTAATACAAACTAAATACTCATACAAGATTTCTTATGAACTGTTATTCTTTTTAAGGAGACGGGATGCATAAGAAATCTTTTTTTATAGTGTTTCCTTTGACATGATTGAATTAGTTACGTTATAATTAAGTGTTGCCAATTTTGGGAATATACCTATATAGCGACTTTCACAAGCGTTATATGATATAGAATATACTGAAGGAATTAAAGGGAGGATCTTATGATTCGCGAAAATCTTCGTAATGTAGCGATTATCGCCCACGTTGACCATGGTAAAA
>CAKPXN010000046.1 GCA_934202095.1 uncultured Veillonella sp. | reverse complement strand
AACTTAAAATAGCGATAGAGCCAGTAATTTACTGACTCTATCGCTTATAAAACCAACACGTTTTGTCCTATAACCCTCAATATACCTTTAATATATGAATTATTGGTTTTCAGTCTTTTGTTCGCTTTGTTGTAAGCTTTCGCGATTTTGACGAAGGCTTTCCAATGTTTTTTCTAAATTGTTTTCCACGTATTTCAATACATCACCAGCATATTGAATGGAACTGGATTTCAACTCTTCAGAGGATTGGTTAGCAGCATTGATAATTTGATTAGCTTGTTCTTGTGCTTGCTTAACAAGTTCGCTTTCAGCAGTCAATTTAGCAATGTAATCTTTAGCTTGATCGATTAATGTTTCCGCTTGACGTTGAGCATCAGCCAATACTTTATCTTTTTCAGCCACAATACGACGAGATTCATCGAGCTCAAGAGGTAAAGATTCTTGGATTGCATCGATAATACGCATAATTTCATCTTCTTCAACCATGCGTTTTGTAGTCATAGGAATACGGCTGCTAGATTCAATAAGAACCTCTAAATCTTCAAGTAATTTTTCTGTTTTCATACAATTCACTCCTATTATTTATTACCATCGATATTAAAACGTTTTTCTAATTTGATCTTTACATCGTCAGGAACAAGTCCATCTAACTTACCACCAAATTTAGCTAACTCACGAATCCCTGTTGAGCTCACAAAAGAATATTTATTATTAGTCATAATAAAAACTGTTTCAATATCATCATCCAAGTATTTGGCAAATAATGCACGTTGAAATTCATATTCAAAATCACTAAGAGCTCTAAGTCCACGAATAATAATACTTGCATTTTTAGATTTAACATAATCGATAAGCAATCCACCTGTACAGTCTATTTCTACATTAGGAATGTGCTTAACGGCATTACGAATCATCTCAACGCGTTCTTCCATCGTAAACAACGAATTCTTATTAGGATTTGAACTTACAGCGATAATCAACTTGTCTACTAGACGACTACCGCGCTCAAATATGTCAACATGACCATTTGTAACGGGGTCAAAACTTCCTGGGCAAACTCCTATCCGCAAGGGTCTAACTCCTTTCACTATGTTTCACGAAATATGAAACGAGGGTATAACCAAACTTTTGTTTCTTTATGCATTCCCATTCTGGTGGCATGGTGAAAGCCTCATCTTTATGATGTTCTAACACTAACACGCCATCATCAGCTAATGCATTATGTGCCACAACAAAATCAATGGTCTCCTGTATAAAGCCATTTTCATATGGTGGATCAGAAAAAATATAGTCGAACTGCTGGTCCCCTATAAAATGTTTCAACTGTGAAAGTTTCTTAGGTATAATTTGAATTCGATCATCAACACGACAATGTTCCGCGTTCTCTCGAATTAATTTACCAGTTCGAAAATCAACAGCAATTGCTGTTTCAGCTCCACGACTGAGTGCTTCAATGGCAACGGCACCGGTACCAGAAAATAAATCTAATACATGAGTACCATATATACCGCGATGCGCTAACACGTTGAAGATACTTTCACGAACACGATCCAAGGTGGGACGTGTATCCATCCCCTTCGGAGCTTTTATAGTATGGCCCTTTGCAGTGCCTCCGATAATTCGCATACAATCCTCACTAGATTATACTCATTAATTATAGTATATAAATACCTAAAATAAAAGTATCTTTTATAGTTATGATACTTCGATTTTACTATCTCGTGCCATCAATTCTTGCAATGCTAATTGAGGTGCCTTCTCTTCATATAATACCTCATATAGCGATTGTGTGATAGGCATCTCTACACGATGTTGAATAGCCATATCCCGAATAATAGATGTTGCAAAAAAACCTTCAACCACCATATTAGTATGATTCATAATATAGTCCATCGTCTTGCCATCAGCTAATTGTTGCCCCGCTGCACGGTTACGGCTATGAGAACTCATGCATGTAGCAATTAAATCACCCATACCTGCAAGACCTGCGTAGGTTTCTTTTCTTGCACCTAATGCTACACCAAATCGTGTCATTTCATGTAAACCACGAGTTAATAATAAAGCCTTACAATTATCTCCAAGAGACAATCCATCAACGATACCAGCAGCCAAAGCTATTACATTTTTCGTAGCACCTGCGAGTTCAACACCAATATAATCATCGCTAGTATAAATACGAAACTCTTTACTGTGTAATGCCTGTTGCACCTTTTTTCCAACATCCATAGATGTTGTACCTACCACAGCTGCAGCGGGTAAATTCCTACCAATTTCTTCTGCATGATTAGGTCCGGATAAAACTGTAAGATCACATCCTACCGATGATAGTTCTTCCTTCATAACAGTAGTTAATAATTTGCCACTCTCGCGCTCTACCCCTTTAGAACATAGCACATAGATTTGATTTTTATGAGCATAGCCCTTTAAATTCTGTAACGCAGTGCGGACGTGTATAGAAGGAGTAACAATCAGTACAATATCAGCTTGTTCAACACACATCTTTAGGTCAGAGCTAATCATTAGTTCATCTGGTAATATAACACCAGCTAGATATACCCTATTCTCTCTATATTTAATGAGTTCATCTCTAAATTCTGGACGTCGGCAATATAAGATTGTGTCATTTCCTGCCACTACGGACTTAATAGCAAGAGCAGTCCCCCAACTACCAGAGCCGATGATGCAAACTTTCATATTACTCTCCTTTTTTGACGCGTTCTACCTTTAATTCTTTACCTGCTAATAGGCGAGAGATATTTTCTCGATGGCGTACAATAACAAATAATGCAGCTAATGCACCAAATCCAACAAACCACCAAGATTCTCCTGTCACAAACATCAATATAGGAACCAAGGCAGCAGCTACAATAGATCCTAAAGAGACTAATTTTGTAAAATATACAATGACACCCCAAACGGCAAAACAAATAGCAGCAACCATTGGAGATAGTGCAATAAGAACACCTAAGCCAGTTGCAACACCACGGCCACCCTTAAAACCAAGAAATAAGGACCAATTATGTCCAACCATAGCCAAAATACCGCCTAAAATCATATACATCGGATTCAAGGAGGAGAATAGGAACACACCGATAGCCCCCTTTAAGGCATCACAGAAAAATACAGGAAGCGCTGCCTTTAAACCAATGACACGATACGTATTAGTAGCTCCTATATTTTTAGAGCCATATAAGCGGACATCTGTATTAAAAAACAACTTGCCAATAATCAACCCACTAGGAATAGATCCAATAACATAGGCTAATACGGCATATCCTATGATAGGCATTACATCAACCACAATTTTCACCCTTACCCTTTATAACCATTATTCTTCGTCTTCGCGTTTTTTACCACGAAGAATAAGTCGAATTGGAGTACCTTCGAAACCAAAACTTTCACGTAAACGATTTTCTAAGAAACGCATATACGAGAAATGGATTAATTCAGGTTCATTTACAAAAAGAATAAAGGTAGGCGGTTTAACACTAGCTTGTGTCATATAGTAAATTTTCGGGATTCTACCATTGCGAGATGGCACAGGATTTACAGTTTGTGCATCTTGTAAAAGCTGATTTAAAGTGCCCGTAGAAACGCGACGATATTGTTGTTCAGATACAAACTTGAGCATATCGGCCAAGCGATGAATACGTTGTTTTGTCAATGCGGAAGCAAATAAGATAGGTGCAAATTGCAAAAATCCTAACTCATCATAAATGTCCTCAGTATATCTCAACGTGGTTTTATCATCTTTTTCTACAAGATCCCATTTATTTACTACAATGATAACGCCTTTACCTGCTTCGTATGCATAACCAGCAATTTTTTTATCTTGTTCGGTAACGCCATCAACGCCATCTAATACAAGGACAACGATATCAGAACGATCAACGGAACGAAGAGAACGAACGATACTATAACGTTCAACAGCTTCATCAATCTTAGACTTACGTCGCATTCCCGCCGTATCGATGAGTACAAATTTTTGATTCCCATGTGTCCAGTGCGTATCGATAGAATCCCGCGTAGTACCGGCTACATCAGAAACGATAACGCGATCTTGACCTAATAGAGCATTTGTTAAGGATGATTTACCTACATTAGGACGACCTATAATAGCTACATGAATCGTATCTTCCTCATCTACGTTCGTACCTACAGGCGGAAAATGCTTAACTGTATCATCTAGTAAATCACCTAAGTTCATTAAATTCTTAGCAGAAATACCAATTGGGTCGCCAAGTCCTAGATTATAAAATTCATATATATTTGGTTCTTGATTGACACTATCAATTTTATTAACAACTAAAACTACAGGTTTTCCACTAGTACGTAAAATATTAGCTACTTCTTCATCAGCAGGAACAATACCTTGCTTACCATCAACAACAAAGAGAATTACATCTGCCTCTTCAATTGCGAGCTCCGCTTGTAAACGCATCATTTTGGGAATAACATGACTATTTTCGGTGACAAACTCAATACCACCTGTATCTATCATTGTGAACTCACGATTTAGCCATTCTGCATCAAAATAGATTCTATCCCGTGTTACACCAGGAATATCCTCTACAATAGAAATACGTTTATTAACAATGGCATTAAATAATGTAGATTTCCCTACATTTGGACGACCTACTACGGCCACTAATGGTTTTGCCATACTTTCACCTCATTTATAATTATATACATCACTTCATTTTATCATATTAAAGAGAATGTACGCAAAAAGGCTAATCAAGGAAAACCTTGATTAGCCTCGTTAAAAACTTCTGAATTATTCAGCGTCTTCTTCTGTTTCTTTTGGTTCCATCAACTCAGTCAAAGCCAAGCCCAATTTCTTTTCATCTTTGTTAAGAGAAATGATTTTAACTTCAACTTCTTGACCGCGGTTTAAATAATCTTCAACTTTTGCATTACGTTGTTTTGTAATTTGAGAAATGTGAAGTAAACCTTGAATATCATCGTTAACAGCTACAAATGCACCGTAAGCAACCAAACGAACAACTTTACCAGTGATTACATCACCAACATGTAAAGTTTCTTCAGCAACATCCCATGGGCTCTTAGTTAAAGCTTTCAAGGACAAGGATAATTTGTTGCTTTCAGGGTCGAAGGATTGTAATTTAACTTCGATTTCTTGGCCAACGGAAAGAACATCTTCCACTTTTTTAATTTTTTGCCAAGAAATATCAGAAATATGAAGTAAACCTTCGATACCACCGATATCTACGAATGCACCATAAGGCATGATTTTACGAACGATACCTTTATAGTTTTCACCAACGTTGATATTTTTCAATGCTTCAGCTAATTTTGCTTGACGTTCCACTTCAAGTACTGCACGGCGAGAAAGAACCAAACGGTTTTTCTTTTCGTCGATTTCAAGAACTTTTGCTTCGAATTCAGTACCAACCAAGTTTTCCAAAGATTTTACGAAATGCACATCACCTTGGGACAATGGAATGAAACCACGAAGGGATTTTACTGTTACCACCAAGCCAGCTGGGATAGCATCGATACCTTTACATACGATAGGTTCGTCTTTTTCTTGAGCTTCGATAACATATTGCCAATCTTCATCTTTAGCCAAACGAGTCATGGAAAGATAAATAGGATTATCTTCTTTGATGTGGTTCATGATAACTGCTTTAATTTCATCACCATTTTT
>CAKPXN010000045.1 GCA_934202095.1 uncultured Veillonella sp. | reverse complement strand
AGCTCTTGCCATATTTATACATATAAAATAATCACTCCCATCGACTTACATACATAATGAGAATACCACATATAAGTGGCTATTATCAAGAAAATCCCTCATAAGATTAATATAGTCAACTATGTAATATCTTATGAGGGATTTGTAAATTTATGGATGGATTAAATTATATAGACCAAAACTTAGTCATGTTTAATATCTAAAATCGAATGAAGTAATTTTTGAGCATATTCACTTTTAGCTTCACTAATTTTAGTTACAGGTAAAATCTCCTCTACTACACCTTTATACAAGAATAACACTCGATCACAAAGATATGTAACAGATGGCAAGTCGTGAGTAATAAAAACATAGGTAAAGCCATACATAGCTTTAATCTCTTTTAACAAGTCCATGATTTGTACTTGTGTATGTGCATCTAGAGAACTAATAGCCTCGTCAAAAAGAATAATTTGAGGCTTTACCGCAATCGCTCTTGCAATGCAAACACGTTGGAGCTGACCACCAGATAATTGGTGCGGATAGCGATATAAGAAATCCTCATTCAATCCAACTAACTCCAATAGTTTTATGCACTCCGCATTTACATCGATATGCTCACCAGTGCGGCGTTTTAAGACGAGAAAAGACTCATTTATAATATCTCGTACTGTAAAACGAGTATTAACAGAGGTCGTATAATCTTGAAATACTACGGCTAAAGTACCTGGCGCTAAGGACTCCTTACTATTATATAAGTCTAATCCATCAATCTCCATGGAACCTTTAAAAGGCTTCAATAAAGAGCACATAACGCGTCCCAATGTACTTTTGCCACTACCAGATTCACCGAGAATACCTAGGCACTCCCCTTTTTCAACAGTAAAGCTCACATCATGAAGAATCTGTTGGTACTCTTTTCTAAAGATGAAATTACCTTGTTCTTTAGGGAAGTGAACGCATACATTATTTGCTTTTATCATAACGTCCCTCCCTGCGCCAATACAGATTTATAATGATCTGCTACAGCCAATTTCTTTTCAATCAATAGTTTTGTATACGGATCTTTTGGATTTTTCAATATTTCACTGAAAGAGCCTCGATCCACCAGCTTTCCCTTATTCAGCACAATTACTTCATCCGCTATATGAGAGATAACACTTACATCATGAGTAATAAAGAGCATTCCTACATTACTTTCCGCCTTAATACGTTGGAACTCTTTAATGATTTCATATTGTGTAATACTATCAATAGCTGTTGTAGGTTCATCGCAGATAAGTAATCGAGGATTCATACTCATGGCAATACCAATCATAACGCGCTGTAACATGCCGCCCGATAATTGATGAGGGAACTTTTGTAGAACCCCTTCTGGATCATGAATGCGCATCTTTTCTAAAATCTTGATCGCCTCTACCTTATATTGATCACGAGGAAAAATTCCATGAGCATCAAAAGTTTCATAGATCTGATTGCCAATTTTATACAAAGGGTCAAAACAAGTCATAGGATTTTGCAAAATCATTCCAATAGCAGAACCACGTAATGTACGAAGATCTCCATCCCCCATTTGTAATAAATCGTTTCCTTCAAATATAGCGCTACCAGAAATTTTGAAGTCTCGATTTAAAAGACCTAAGATAGCCTTTGTAGTCATGCTTTTACCAGAACCAGATTCACCTAAAATGCCTAGGCATTTACCAGCTTTCACGGAGAACGATACATCCTCTAGAATTTGTTTGCTCACCTTCGGCTGTTCAAAGATGATATGAAGGTTCTTAACGTCTAATATTATATTGCTCACGACTGAACCTCCTTCGGATCTAATGCATCTCGAATCGCATCGCCTAACAAGTTGAATGCAGATACAAGTACCACGATAGACACACCTGGTGCAATCATTTGCATTGGATTTACAGTTAATACGTTTTTAGCCTCGTTCAACATAGCGCCCCACTCAGGCAATGGCGCTTGAATACCAAGGCCTAAGAAGGATAATGTGGAGATATTAATAATAGTCCAACCTACATCAAGGCTAGCCAATACGGCCATCTCAGAAGCAATGCTAGGCAACAAGTGACGACCTAAAATATAGGACTCTTTACTACCAATACAACGAGAATACAAAATGAAATTACGGTCTCTATACTTCATTACATTGGTACGAATCATGCGAGCATACCAAGCCCATTTGATAATAACATTAGCAATGATAATATTCTGAACATCTACACCAAGCAAGGCAATGACTGCAAAGATCATAATTTGGCTTGGGAAGGATAACATCATATCTACGACGCGCATGATGACTTCGTCTACGATACCTCTAAAGTAACCAGATAAAAGGCCCATAATAGCACCCAAGCTAATAGTTGCTAACATAGTTAATAAAGATAAAAACAAAGTCGGACGAATGCCGTAAATCAAACGAGATAAAATATCGCGCCCCAAATGGTCAGTTCCTAATGGATGATCTAAGGAATAAGGGGCAAACTTAATTAAAATATCATTTGCATAAGGATCATGAGGAGCAATCCAAGGGGCGAATATACCGATTAGAGCAATTACGCCTACAAAGGACATAAGACCTACGACCATTTTGCTACGTAACAACAAGGCAATCATAGGTTACTCCTCTCTCAAACGTGGATCCACAATGTGCTGGATAATATCAAACAGTAAATTAAACACAACGAATAAGAAACCAATAAACAATACATAAGTTTGAATGATTGGGTAGTCCCGGTTAAAGATAGAGCTAATGCATAGCTGCCCTAGCCCTGGCCAAGCAAATACGTTTTCTACAACGATGGTACCCGCAATTAGCTGAGGAATACTCATACCAATAGCAACGATACATGTATGCAATGAATTTTTCAGGATATGTTTAGTTAAAATGATATGCTGCTTCACGCCACGCACAGTTGCATAGGTTACAAAATCTTCCTTCATTGTTTCCAACATATTATTGCGTATTAAACGAATATAGGTAGATATATAGGTGAGACTCACTGTGAAAGCCGGTAAAATCAAATGCTTCCACGTTGCACTACCACTAGTTGGTAATAAATCTAGCTTGATACTAACAACCCAAATCAAGAGCAACCCTATCCAGTATGCTGGCATGGATGTCGTAATAAATACGAAGCCACGCATAATACGATCAAACCAACCATCCTTATATACGGCACAGAAGAAACCAATTGGTAAGCTTAAACCAATAACAAATACGAGAGATGTTAAAGATAAAATCAATGTTGCCGGTAAGGAACGCTCAAACTCACTTAATACAGTCCGTGTTGGATTAACATAACTAACACCAAAGTCTAGTTGCAAGCAGCTAAGTAACCAGTTCCAATAACGAACTAAGAACGGTTCATCGAGACCGAGTTCAGACCGAACTTGGGCTACAATTTCTGGTGTAATAACTGGAGTTTGACGAACTCGTAAAGCTACCTCTGCTGGATCAGAAGGTATCAAATTGATAAAAACAAAGCATACAAAGGAAATTGCTAACATCAAAGGAATAGCAGTTAATGTACGCCGTATAATATAGCCAATCATATAAACTCCTTTACATGTGAATTAGGCTATTGTAGAAAACTACAATAGCCTAATAACCTATAACTGAATCTATGTAAGGAAACTTATTGTACTACTAAATAACGTTTCCTTAATAATTCTACGGATAAGATTATTTACTTAAAGACATATCTTTGAATGGTACTTCATATTGTGTTGGCATGAAGTGTACACCTTGAACACGGCTATTATAAATAGCTTTGTTAGTTTCATATGTCAATGGAATGTAAACAGCATCTTCATGGAGACGAGTCAATACAAATTTATATAAGTCTTTACGTTTTGTTTCATCCGTAGAAGTTAAGATTTCTGTAATAGCCGCATCGATTTCTGCCTTATCAGACAAACCTTGTTGAGCTGCAAAGTCACCATATACAGGACGGCGCATAGCAGATAAGGAAGATTGAGGATCGTAAGGAGTACCCCAAGAGATATTGAATACTAAATCAAAGTTACCAGCTTTCATATTATCGCGATAAGATTGTTCTTCTTCACCTTTAATATTCAACTTAATACCGATTTTCTTATATTCTGCTTGCAAGAACTCAGCAATATTTTTTTCTGTAACACTATCTGCATTGTATAGCAAGGAGAATTCTAATGGTTTACCGTCTTTCGTGTATATACCATCAGCACCAAGTACATAGCCAGCAGCACTCAATGTAGATTTAGCTTTTTCTTCGCTGAACTCATATGCTTTCAATCCAACGTCAGCATATGGAACAGATGTAGCAAATAATGTATCTGCAGCAGGTTCTAAACCATAGAAGATGCCTTCAGAGATTTTTTTCTTATCCGTTGCATATTGTAATGCATAACGAACAGCTTTATCATTCAAGCCAGGCTTAGTTGTATTAATAACGATTTGACGTGTAGATGTCGGTTTAGAAAGATCTGTTTTGAAACCTTTCATCTCTTTAAATTTGCGAATTGCATCAGCATCTACCATGTTTTTACCGAAGATTAAATCAATTTCACCTTTTTCAAGCGCCAAGATACGAGTTTGGTTATCAGGGATAACTTTTACTACGATTTTTTTAATTTTTGGCTTTTCGCCCCAGTAATTTTCGTTCACTTCAAATACAGCGTATTTATCAGTTACTACTTCTGTTAATTTGTATGGACCGGAACCAACATAGGAAGTTACACCGTCTTTAGTTGTACCATTCTTCATGGATTTTGGAGAAATCATAGCGAACGGACGAGTTACACCTAATTCAGTCAACAATGGATAGTAAGGTTTAGACAAATGAATAACAAAGGTATTAGCATCTGTTGCTTCGTAACCTGTAATTAAATCAAGAGACTCTAACCAAGTGTGACGGGACTTGTTGTCCATAATAGCATCAAAGTTGGCTTTAATAGCATTTGCATCAAGTACTTCCCCATCAGAGAATTTCATACCTTTACGAATATGGAATGTATAAGTTAAACCATCTTCACTAATATCCCACTTCTCAGCAAGACCTGGGCCATAACCAGTATCAGTGATTTGTACTAATGTATCGTACAACAATTCTTGTGCATACATTTCACCTGCGTACAAGTGAGGATTCAAGTCACGAATATCACGGAAATTAACAAATGTAAGTTGATCAGGGTTTTGTACCTCTGTTGTAGAATTACCACACCCTAATACACCAAATAAGCCCATAGTTAATGCGGCTACGCCTATAAGACGCTTAACTTTCATTTCGGTCTCCTTTCAAGCTGAGAAAGATATATATAGTAATATTTGCTCTAAGCTTATATTATATTGATATTGAAAGTCAAATTCGTTAAAATCATAGGCAATGCGTTTATATAATTTATTCATAATTATGAATTTATATCATATAATTCATTCATCATATATAGGTTTATTCATATAATTGTATGCTATATAACAATATTATTTTATAATATTACTAATTAATATAATCACATCAAAGTAGTATTTTACTATAACTTACAATTCTATAGAAATATTAATTCTTAATATTTTTTATAAGTTTTAAAAAATTAGATTTAGTTTTCACTAATTTATATACAATTCATGAAAATTCATTTCATAAAGTTTATAAATGAAAGTATTTATTAATAGCATACAGATAGAGGATAAAAAGCTATACAAAAAAAAGACACACCCTCAGGTGTGCCTTTAATCAATCAGCGGCTTCCTATCACACTCGCCCATGGCAGTTTTAAGATTATAATCAAAATTAAAATATATACCTTAAGGTCTTCGTCGAACCTGATGCAATGGACGTATGCGTCGCTGCGCTCCTTTACGCCCTATTGCCCTAGGCTTCCCACACCGTCTCTATTGATCAATACACATAGACAATACTTCTACAACCTTGCCTGAAAACGGCTCTAGAAGGAATTAGAATGTGCTCGTTAGAGCACAAAAATAGAGGGCC
>CAKPXN010000044.1 GCA_934202095.1 uncultured Veillonella sp. | reverse complement strand
TTGATTGAACGCTTCAAAGATAGCAACTTGCCTATCTACACAATTGAAGAATTACAACAATTAGCATTCGACTTAGTTGGTAAACCACAAGATATCCCTGTATCTGACAAAGACGAAGACATCATCGCAATCGTAGAATACCGCGATGGTTCTATCATCGACGTGGTTCGTAAACCTCTATAATTGAGTTGGTGGTGTGGAGCACAGTAGAATCCGTTACGGTTCCGCTGGCGGTATCACCATCCCTTGCTGATTAAATAATACAAAGACCCTCTCCATGGTCCTAGGACTCACACATGCCTGAAGTTCCTCTACGGACCACGTAGAGGGTCTTTTGTCGTTAGTTTTATTTCTTGCCTAGGGGATGGTGACGCCTCCAGCGGTACAGAGCAAGCGTTTATCGCTGCTCCGCACCACGAACTCTAGTATATCGGTAGTTGCACGCCTACATGATTGTAGCGGGTGCGGTATTCTACGGATTATGTTCTTTGTGGAGGTTTAGAGAAAGAGAATCTACGATATAGCAGAAGTTGGTGCGGCCTGCCATAGGTGTTTTGCGCGTTCCCTATGGGAACATAGCTTCGGCACCTATGCCGGGCCTAAATAAGTTTAGATATAGTAGAATCGATTAGCATATACGAAATATTTATAGTGCTATATACTATTAAGTGAAAGGTTTATGCTACATTTAGTTTTCACGATAGGAGAGAGCATATGAGCCAAGTATTTAAACAGGATTTAACGGATACTTCAGATCGCCCTGGTGGTATCTTTTTTGTTGAGTTGTTGATGGCGGAGCATTGTGATATGCCTGACCGCGAGCATATGGTTGAGGTGTTTACAAAGTACTTGGGCACTGTTGATTGTTTTAGTTATGGAGATGAATCTGCTGGTTTTGCACCTCAGAATTATAAAGTGTATTATGAAGATAATGATGCAGAGGTCCCTCCAACATTGATGATTACAAAATGTGAGAAAATTGATAAGCCTGTACTAGATGATTTTGATCGTAGTCAGGTATGGAATTGTCCCAATGTGGATGACTTGTTGGCAGAGTGCGAATATAGAGTATTTGCTACGGATATGTTAGCCGCTGGTTTAGAGTCTAAACAGCGTGCTGAGATGCTCGTAAAGTATGTAGATGCTTTGTTAGAATTATATCCGGCTTGTAAGGCCGTTGTCTTTGGCCCGTCACGTAAGTTTTTAAGTCGTGAATCGATTGAAAATTATCCAGATAAGGCTGTCACTCGTTTTATTGATTATGCTGTTAATGTGCGATATTTTAATATTCAAGGTACAGAAGATATGATGGTTGACTCGGTGGGGATGAGCACCTTATTCTTGCCTGATGTGCAGTATCACTTTCACGGTATGAATCCTGATGATGTAGTTATTCACGCATATAATATGCTGTATTTTATTTTAGAAAATGACAATCCTGTGGGTGATGGTGATACTATTAGTGGCTTAGAGAATGGAGAATTGGATTCAAATGTTCAATGGACATTGCAGTATGAGGATTCTCTAATTCAACCGGTAAGACCGGTGCTCGATGTAAATATGGGAGACTATGCGTCTGGAACTCGATAGTTATTAATCAATGAAAGGTGAGAGTATTATGAGTAATCAACGTGTTTTTGATATGGAACTTGTGAAAGTTGAAAGTTTGGAGAAGGCTGTTAAGACGCCATTTTATCAAACTGATTCCACAGGTGGTTCAGTATGGGTTATTAAACCTGGTCAAACCTTACCAAAACATTATCATCATCACTCTGATGATATATGGGTTATATTGCAAGGCAAGGGTGTATTTTATCCAACGCCTGATACAGAGGTGCCTTTTACAAAGGGGCAAGTTATAGTATCTAAAAAGGGTGAATGTCATGGTGCAAAAAATACTGGAACGGAAGATATTGTCTTTGTGAGTATCGTTGCTCCGGTGCCTGCTGATTATGATCCTGTTAATACTAATTAATATGAAAGTACATTATAGTATTTTCTTATCTTGTGATAGAGATATATTCATACTATATAGTATTTTTTTTAGGAGTGATAACAGAAAGTGGGTCACTAGTGAGGTAGAAGGACTCAAATTCTTTATGATTTGATTTTACACAATGTATTTTGTGGCACGTATTGTGAATTTTTAGTATAATATAGAGATAGATAACAAAATATATAAACTAAAAATAGCAAGGAGGTTCTTATGAATCCATATATGACACAAACGCCGAATGCTAATGATGTAGCATTGGTAGAAAGTATTGTATCGCAACGGTTAAAGGGTTCCATTTTATGGATGGTTGTTGGTTTATTGACCACATTGGGAATTGGTGTTGCGACGCTAATGAACCCATCTTGGGCGCGCTTTGCAGCTAGCAATTTCAATATCTTGTTGATTGCAGAAGTAGCGGTGGTATTCTTGTTTAGCATGCGCACGTATAAGGCCAATGTTATGTCCTTATATGCGATGTTCTTCATTTATAGTGCATTGAATGGCGTAACCTTATCACTTGTTTCGTTAGCATATGGCATCATGGAAGCTACGGTACCTGCATTGATTGGGGCATTGGCGTTCTTCGTTGCCTTCTCTATCGTAGGTCTTACGACTAAGAAGAATTTAGCCGGTTTAACGCCGTATTTGGTGGCGGCTATCTTTGGTATGATTATCGTAAGTCTTGTGTTTATGGCAGCATCGTATTTTTCGATTCCATATCTTAGTTCCATTAGCTATAGTACAATTAGCTTGATTCTTGGCTACGTTGGGGTCGTGGTATTTTCCATCTTTACGGCTGTTGATATGAACATGATTAAAAACAGCGTTACTCAATTGGCACTTTCTGAAGATGAAACAATTTTAGATCGTATTGAAATTGCTGGTGCACTTAGCTTGTATCTCGATTTCATTAACTTGTTCCTATCCTTGTTACGCATCTTTGGTAATAGACGCTAATATCTGAATAGTGTATGTGAAAGCACCTTATATACTGTTAGAAATCTCAAGGAAGATTCTACATAGCAGATATAAGGTGCTTTTTGTATGTCACATATTCTAATTTGTTATCCCTATATTCTATATAATATCATTGACAGAGGACATTTGTTTTTTTAATATATTATGGTAAGTATCATATAGTAAGTAGAAAGGATTCATATGAACTCATCATCTGTACCAGAGTCTCAAAGTGGGGCTATCGATTTCAAGGATTTTACAAGGCGGCGTATGTTGCATGTAATCCTACCATTATTTATTGTTTCTATTATTGCCTTTTTAGACCGCGTGAATATCGCTTATGCAGGTTTGACCATGAAGGAGAATTTACCATGGTTAACGCCAGAAGTATTTGGTATGGGCGCAGGTATATTCTTTATTGGCTATGTTTTATTTGAAGTACCTGCCTCTCTGTTAGCATCAAGATTCAATGCCATGCACTGGGTAGCGCGTATCATGTTTAGCTGGGGCATTGTTTGTGTCCTCATGACGACAATGACTACGGAGTGGGAGTTCTTCTTATATCGATTCTTGTTAGGTTTATGTGAAGCGTCATTATATCCGGTTATCTATTCCTTATTGATACCTAATTGGTTTTTACCGAGAGAACGGGCAAAGGCAATTTCCTTAATGCTTACATCTCTATTATTCTCTAACATTATCGGCGGTCCATTAGCAGGCGTATTGCTCGATACGACATTCTTCGGATTACATGGATGGCGTACATTGTTTATTGTAGAAGCAATACCAGCCGTTATCTTTGCTTTCATTTTTGCATTCTGGATGAAAGAAAAACCAGAAGAAGCCGCTTGGGTAACTGATGCAGAGAAAGCATATATCAAAGAAGAGCTTGCTAAGGAAGAAGCTGAAAAACAATCCGTAAAGAAATACACAATTTGGCAAGCCTTGAAAGATCCAAAGGTATTGCGATTAGCATTAATTTATTTCTTGTGGGTTATTGGGTTCTGGGGATTCAGTTTCTGGATGCCACAAGTGCTTAAAAGCTTATCCGGATGGCCACCAAGTGTTGTAGCCTGGTCTATTGCCATCCCAATGAGTGCTGCCTTATTAGTACAAGTTTTCTGTGGCTATTCCTCAGAGAAACGCAATGAAAAACGCTGGCATGTGGCGACCACATTATTTGTTGGCACCATAGGTTTTATTGCCACACCACATAGTCCATCACCTGAAATTAGCTTGTTATTCATCTGTTTAACGGCTGTAGGCGTGTATGGCGGTATGGGCGTATGGTGGACAATGCCGACTACATTCTTATCTGGCGCTGCTGCAGCAGGTGCGATGGGGCTCATCAACTCATCTGGTAATATGGGCGGTTGGGTCGGTCCATATATGCTTGGCTTTATCAACGGTCATACAGGTAGCTTTACTATGGGCTATTATGTGATGGGCGCATGCATGTTCCTTGCAGGGCTTTTGGTATTAACATTGCCAAAATCTATGGAACATAAGGATGACTAGATAACATCATAGTAGAGTAATATAAAAAGAGCTATATCATTCATATTCTCACATATTGTGAGTGGATATGTTTGATATAGCTCTTTGTTTTATTTCTTTACATCCGGTACCTTACCAGGATTCATATCCAGGTTAAGATCGGTGGATTTTAACGGATTAGGATCTCCATCAGGAGGGATAACCTTTAGCTCTGGGTGTAACCATTCCAGTTGTTTTAGTTCCCAATCATATCTAGCGCCATCGTTTTGTAGTTGACGGATGTATTTCTGCAATTCCTCGATTTGATCGCTATGCTTATTCGCCATGCCTTCTAAAATATATAGGCGTCCAGCTACACTGTCTACGGTTGAACCGTCATGATCCTCATCGACGCGCCACTGTAGTTCCGATATTTGAACCTGCTGAATAATAATGACGATGATGAGCACTATGATAACTGCCCACATGGGCGTTTCTTTAGCTTTCAAAAGGGCCCGCAATTTTGATGCGAGCCCAGATGGTTTGTTCATTATTTATGAGCCTCCAATTGTAGACCAGGTAATGGCAATTTGGAGTTGACGAAGTCTAACCACAAGCGAGAAGCGTGGGAGAGGTAATGACCTTTTTTCCAGATTACATATAAGGTATGGATGATTTCTGGAACGAGAGGACGTACCACAACCTTGGATCCAACTTCTGTATTTTCACCTACCTCAGGGCAAAGGCGAGAGGGTAGTAAGGCGATGGCAAGATCTGCACTTACTGTTTGCAACATAAGGTCACGTTGGCTTGTTTCAAACACGATATGAGGTTGGAAACCAGTGTGTTTACAAGCTTTGATGATTTCATCATGTAAATTGAAATCGTCCTTATGAAGAACGAAAGATTCTTCTGAAAGCATGTCCAAGCGAATTTCTGGTTCTTTTGCAAGTGGGCTCGTTTTAGGGACGATAACGGACAATGGGTCGGATGTGAGATAGAAGGATTCAAATTCTTTAGGATTTGGTTTCGTACAGATGATACCGATATCAATCAAACCTTCTTGTACGCTGATTTCGACCTTCTTAGAACCTTGTTCGTATAATTCTAAATCAATTTGAGGGTATACCTTTTTGAATTCGCCTAACAGTTGCGCAAAAATTGGCGCATCTGTAATAGGTGGGATGCCAATTCGAATGGAACCTTGCTCCAAACGAAACTCGTTTTCAAAATCAGTTTTCAAATGTTCAAACATAAACACAACGCGTTTAGCGTGTGTTAAAAAGATGGTACCTCCATCAGTGAGTTCTACGGATTTAGCATTACGCATGAAGAGAACAACACCAAGTTCGTCTTCTAAAGCTTTAATTGTACGGCTAATCGCGGATTGTGAGATGTGCAAATTTCTTGCAGCCTTACTAAAGCTCTTTTGATCAGCTACTTCTACGAAGTATTTTAAATGGTGGAAATCCATAACTAACCCCCTAATATGTAAAAAATATTACAAACATAATTCAAAAAGCAAATCTGTAAATGAGAATAATTATTACTGAAACGCAATTAGCTATTACTTTATGTAAAGTATGAATAGCGATATTGGCAAGACGCCAAGCGCTGTATGTATTGCTTTGACATAGCCCACCACGTTATAATGAGTCTATAGGGCTATATCAAGTTATGATATTAGGAATTATGGTTGTGCCCACTACAAATGTAAGTTCACACATAATGCCATAAATATATATAACATATATATTATTGCATTATTTTTTCATGTGCGCAAGTTTGTAATGGTTGTTATTCCTAAACATAATG
>CAKPXN010000043.1 GCA_934202095.1 uncultured Veillonella sp. | reverse complement strand
GAAGGTCTTGCTAAAGCAGATCCAGCTCACAAAGAAGATTTCAAAAAACGATATGATGCATACCTCACTAAATTAGATGAAACAGATGCATATATTAAAGCACAAGCAGAATCTATTCCTAAAGAATCTCGAGTTCTCGTAACAGCACACGATGCGTTCCAATACTTTGCTCGCGCTTATGGCTTTGAAGTAAAAGGTTTGCAAGGTGTAAGTACTGCTACAGAAGCTGGTACACAAGATGTGAATGAACTTGTTCAATTTATCGTAGATCACAAAATTAAAGCGATCTTCGTAGAATCTTCTGTACCACACAAAACAATTGAAGCCGTTCAAGAAGCAGCTAAGGCTAAAGGCTGGAACGTTGCTATCGGTGGTGAATTATACTCCGACTCTCTCGGGTCTGAAGGCACTGAAGGCGGCACATATATCGGTATGGTAAAAGCCAATATCGATACCATCGCTAAAGCACTTAAATAAACAATAATAAAAGGAGGTCTCTATGGAATGGGCCGTTGAAGTTGAAGATATGACCGTAGCCTATACGACAAAACCCGTATTATGGGACGTAGATATGAAGGTGCCCATCGGTTCCTTAGCGGCTATCGTCGGCCCTAATGGGGCTGGTAAATCTACGTTATTAAAGGCCATGCTCGGCCTATTAACAGTTATCTCAGGAAGTGTTAAGTTTTATATAGACCACCACTTAGCGATGGACAAAAAGGATTACAAGAAAATCGCTTACGTTCCTCAAAGTGGTAGCGTCGATTGGGACTTTCCTACTACCGTATTAGACGTTGTACTCATGGGACGTTATGGTCATCTAGGTTGGTTCAAACGACCTAGTAAAAAAGATAAAGAACTGGCCCTCTCTATGATTGATAAAATGGGCATGAGTGACTATGTAAATAGACAAATTCGTCAGCTTTCAGGGGGACAACAACAACGTGTATTCCTCGCGAGAGCCCTCGTACAAGAGGCAGATATTTACCTCATGGACGAACCCTTCAAGGGCGTCGATAAGACGACTGAACACGCTATTATTTCCCTGTTACAAGAAATGAAAGCCCGCGGCAAAACGGTGATTGTAGTACACCATGATCTAAATACGGTGCCCCAATATTTCGATTGGGTAACGATGGTCAACAAGCAGACTATCGCCTACGGTCCTGTAGCAGATACGTTTACAGAGGACGCCATTGAGCGCACCTACGGCAAGGGGAGGATTGTATGACTATACTCCAATCCTATACGACGCAGATGGTACTGCTCGGCACGGCGCTCTTAGGTCTCGCCAGTGGTATTGCAGGTACCTTTGCAGTACTGCGCAAGGAAAGCCTCATCGGTGACGGTCTCTCCCACGCAGCACTACCTGGTGTAGTTATCGCTTTTTTACTAACAGGCATTAAGGATATTGAGGTCCTCATCGCTGGTGCCGCCCTATCCTCAATTGCTGCAGCTTGGCTCATTACCATTACCGTCGAAAACAGTAAAATTAAATTTGATGGAGCTTTGGCCACTATCTTATCGGCCTTCTTCGGGCTCGGCATGGTCCTACTCACCTACCTTCAAAGTCTAAACAATGCAGGGCAGGCGGGGCTTTCAAAATTTATATTTGGACAGGCAGCCACCATATTAGCCCGCGATGTGTACATTACATCGGCGGCAGCACTCATCATCATCGTGTTAACTGCACTATTTTGGAAGGAACTAAAACTCATCTCCTTCGACGTAGAATATGCCAAAACATTACAAATTCCTGTCACCTTTAGCCTCATTTTATATCGTTCACTACTGATTATGACCATTATCATCGGCATTCAGTCGGTAGGTGCTATCTTGATTAGCTCCCTACTCATTGCACCGGCCGTAGGGGCCCGTCAGTGGACGAATAAGCTCGGCACTATGTGCATACTAGCGGGATGCTTCGGCATGATATCTGCCATCGGCGGCACCATTTGGAGTACATCGGTACAAAAACTACCTACAGGGCCTGCCATCATCGTCATCCTATCAGTTATCGTTCTATTGAGCCTCATTTTTGCCCCTAATAGAGGCATCTTGTGGCAATATCGTAAAAACAAACAATCAAAACAAGCTTTATTATCTGAAACTGCGAAAATAAGTCCTGCCGATTTACAACAAAAGATATATAGAGCTGAGGGCGGACAGCCTCGCATAGGAGGTGCCCCATGACAGTACATACGGAGATTTTACTCATCGCCATCGCGGTATCCATCGCGTGCGCCATTCCTGGTGTATTCCTCGTGCTACGCCGCATGTCCATGATGGCCGACGCTATTACACACACCGTATTCCTCGGCATCGTGCTCGCCTTCTTTGTGACGGAAGACTTAAACTCACCCTTGCTTCTAGTAGGAGCAACGCTAGTCGGCGTAGGCACGGTTTGGCTTACAGAAATGATTCATAACACGGGCCTCGTCAATGAAGACGCCTCCATTGGCATTATCTTCCCCCTCCTCTTCTCCATTGCTATCATCCTCGTCAGCCTCTACAGCGGTAACGCTCATCTCGATGTAGATACGGCATTACTGGGCGAAATCGCATTCGCTCCATTTGACAGATGGATTGTAAACGGCACCGACTTAGGACCTATATCACTATGGATTTCCCTAGGGGTGGCACTCATCAACCTCGTATTGGTTATGCTCTTCTACAAGGAACTGCAGCTATCCACCTTTGATCCACTACTAGCAGGGCTATTCGGCTTCATGCCTGCCCTCATCCACTACGTGCTGATGACCATGGTATCCCTCACCGTGGTGGCATCCTTCCAAGCGGTAGGCGCCATCCTCGTGATTGGCCTCATGATCGGCCCTGCGGTCATCGCTTATTTATGGACGGACTCTGTGAAAGCCATGCTCATTAGTAGTATCATCATCGGCATTATCTGTGCTGTCATCGGTACAGAAGTTGCTTTCACACTAGACGTATCCATTGCAGGCGCTATCTCAACGACCATAGGTCTTGCTCTATTAATCGCTGTTATTGGCACGCCAAAGACAGGCTATATCGCCACCTATCGACGCCAACGCCACTTACGTCGTCACTATCGAGAAACAATGATGCTCTGCCACATCTACACCCATATGAATACGCCTGTAGCTGCCATTGAAAACGGTATTGGCACCATTCACGAACACCTGAACTGGAAGCCAGACTATACACACCAAGCCGCATCACACCTTAAGAAACAAGGGCTCTTGTATGTGATAAATGGGTACTACATGCTGACCGATAAAGGCGTGGCTCAAGTTAAAGAAATCATTTAATTAATTTCAATCAAACCCCTTAAAAATATATATCTCCCCAACAAAAAGAAGCTGAAATCAATGCTACACTGCAAGATTTCAGCTTCTTTTCTTATATTTAATTATATAGCTAGAATACAACACGCATCTGATACCACTTAGCACCACCGTGATCAGATACAGATTCACCTTCATTCACAAAACCAAACTTGGCGTAATAATGAATCTTTTCTTCTTTGCATGTCAAAATAACACCCTTACGCTTTTCCTCTCTCGCAAGATCGATGAAGGCCTCAATTAACTTACCACCTACACCACGATTCCGATACTCAGGCAATGTATTTAGCCCAAATATCATCTGCCATGCACCGTTAGGGTTGTGCAAGGATGCATCAGCGAACATTTCATCTATCAATATTTCATCATCGGATACAAAACCATCAATAAACCCGATTGGCGTATCGCCGTCAAAAGCAATCAAAAACTGCCCCGCATAATGGTCTAATCTTTCCTTAAAGGCCTCTCGAGGTGCTGCCTCGGCAGGAGGGAAGCAAGTTGCCTCTATATGTGTCACTAAATCTAAATCATCTACTGTAGCTTTTCGTATTAACATATTAATATCCTTCTTAATGTATTTATGAAACCATTTTAGTATAAATGCTTTACACCATAAAGGCTACACATACATATAACTATGTGTAGCCTTATAGTAATTCACGTATTATTTTTCTGTGTATTTAGGTACATTGCGATACTGCATTGGTAAGGAATTCGCTTTTACCTTAAAGCCGTGCTTTTCATAAAATGCTGCATTCTTGCTATCACCAATCATAACATTGATGTACAAGTAAGACTTGTAAGTGGCTTTCACCATTTCTAGCAAATGACCTGCAATGCCATGCCCCTGATAATCGGGATGAACTAGCACATAATTTATAAAGCATACTAGCTCGCTATCGTCCATGACGCGGATAAGACCAACCAAACGGTCACCATCCCAAGCAGAAATCACACGAGAGGAATTCATCAACGCCTTGTATAAGCGGTCAGGATACTTGCCTACTACCCAACGAACAGCTAGAAATAAATCCGCTACCTGCTGGGACGTAAAATTTCGCTCTTCAGTATAAGTAATCGCCATAACAGCCCTCCAATGAATTCCTAACTTCTTAGAATCCTAGATTCCAAGATTCTTATACATACGTTATCTAATAGATGGCATCAAACAAGTGATTTACTCATATAGATAACATCATCCATAGGGTTATGATAGTACGGATCACATTCAGTAAACCCATATTTCTTGTACAAATGGATGGCTGCTTTCAACGGTTCAATTGTATCGAGTACCATTTCCTTATAGCCAGAAGCCTTGGCGTGATCCATGATACTTTCAATCAAACGATCACCTAGAGCATGTCCACGCCCCTCTGGACGTACATAAAGACGCTTCATCTCGCAACGCGTATCGCTATGCTGATAATACGCCACCATGCCCAGCACCACATCATTATCATCGATAGCCACCAATAACTCACCATTCGGAGCCGTATATTTCTCGGCAATATCCGCCAATTCCTCATCTAAATTCTGAAAGGACAAATCGCGACCAAGCCACTGCGTATACTCTTGAATTAACTCTTTCACCTGATCTAAATACGGTTTGCCATCAATTATTTTAATCATATAAACTCCAACGGATATGCTCCCCACAACTATTTCTTGTTACATGGTTTATGTTGAAAGATTTCTTTTACAATCCCCTCTCCAACAATCGTACCACCGTCCAGGATAAGGAATTCCATGCCTTCTTGTAAAGCAGAATAATCTATATCCTCATTTACTGGCAGCGCATTGGCGTGTATTGGTTTATCAAAGATGACATCCTCACCATCAATAAAGTTAATTTCAAAATATTCCTCAGTGCCTTTTACAACGATTTGAGGACTATACTTTCCATTATTTAAATTTGGTGGACTCGTCATCCTCTTACTGAAGAAGGTAATGGTGCAACTAATTGTAAAATCTAAATTGCTCATATTAGGCCTCATTTAATAATTTATTACGAATATGTTTTAAAAAACGTTTTTTAAAACCAACTTTTACATCTTTACTAAAAGCATTTTCAATAAAGTCATCTAGTGCACGCCACCCAACTTTTGATGGTATATCGACTATAATATTTTCTACTTTTATAAAGAGATCTTCAACCTTTTTATCATTAGATTCATTTTTAATTGCTAAATATATAGCGTTGTAATAATGTGGTTTCCATTCAGATTCAACAGCTAATTTTATAAACTCATACAAATTCCTATCAGAAAGAAGAAAATCTAAATCAATATATCTAATAAAGTAGCTTGTATTATTATCATTTTCTACTTCATCTTTAAGATAGTTATTATAATACAAATCTTCGTAAACAGTTTTAGATAAGGTAATTCCGATTACTTTCTCAGAACTCTCTAGAGTATAAGCTTCAACAAAAGCAGTACCAACAAGCAATCCTTTTCTTAAGTTATCAAGATTATTCGCATTGATTTCATCAAATTGTCCTCTTGTAATACTTCCTCTAATCAGAAATCCTTTTTTAATAAACTCATCCTTACATATAGTTTGTATTAATTTAATTAAGTCTAATAAATTACTAAGCTCTGTATCTAAGGAATATAAAATTAATGAATCACTGAAAACATACCCATTAATTCTATTATTACCTAATTTTTGAAAATTTTTATATATAATTGAAGAAAATTGTTGAATGTAGGTTTGTGCATCAGCATGTGTCGCTTTTTTAAGCCGCTCTTTAAACCCTAATATATCTAAAAACGCTACATATTTCATACTTTAATAATCTCCACTAAATAAGTAAATTTATAGACACTGAGTTAACTCATATACGTAAATAAGACTTTGACCCCCAAACTCCCAGTGGTACATTTTTATAACAAAAACTAAAATCTGTATATTACACTTCTATAAAAAGCCTCTCATCATTGATGAGAGGCTTAAATAAATAAATGATTATTAGTTGATATTGATATAAATATATACACTTCTTTGAAGGAATTTTATAAATTCTTTCAACTATCTTCAAAACATTATAGAGTTTTATATACCATCAAATGGCAATGATATCTCTTTAGCACGTTTCTGAATTTTTAATACTTTTGTTACTCTATATTCATTTTTTATGCTTCCATCTGACTTTATATGTTGAGTTTGTTCTAATTCAATTTGTAAAGTATCTCCTTTTGTAAAGGACATACCCGCTTCTACATCTCTCAAAAACTCCTCATCATCAATTTTTGCATAATACTTATTATCACCAGACTGAAAACGCCATTTTAAATCCTCAAAATTTACTGTTAAAATACGTACCCATTGTATGTATTTTTGAACACTTGACTCTTCATTCTGCGTTAAATCAGCCTCTGAAAATTCAAAACTTGTAGACTCTTCTTTGCTAACAACTTGAATAGGATTACTATGATTATCTCCCATTCTAACTTCAAACGTATTAATGCCTTCATGTTTAGTAGGTGCAACCATAGCATCTAAGCTTTCTCTAACAGGAACAGATTGGTATATATTAACTGTAGTAGCATTTACAGTCATTGATTCATCTTTAATAAATAATGTAACTGTCCCATCTTTATTTTGAGTAGCCCTATCAATTTTTCTTTTCTTAGCCCATTTTATTATATCAATAACAGAGGGAAAGCCTAATACCTCCTTTACTGGAGCTGCTAGGCCCAAGAATATTAATAGCTGCTCTACCGTTACATGACTTGTAAACAAGCTTTGAAATTGATCACATAATGTTCTAATAACATCTAACTGAATTTCAAAAGATCCTTTTTGAAAGTCAGCATTAACTTTAACAGCAATTTTGGAATTATCATTATTTACTAATCTATTTGTTTCATTAACTAAGGTGCCTAATGCCATCAATGCTGGACCTAACACAGTAACATCCATAGTACCATCATCTACGGCATCCCCAGTATAAGCTATAGTTAAATTGCTTTTATCTGTACTCATATTGCACCTCCTTTATACACCTCATTTTAAGTTCATTATCACTTCAAGTCAAATATTTAAAATATATATCAACTATACATATTTATTGTTTCTAAAATGCCAAAACCCCTGTAATACTCTAGATTACAGGGGTTTTATTATTTAACTATTCCCACTCAATTGTTGCAGGTGGTTTAGATGTAATATCGTACACGATACGGTTGATGTGTTGTACTTCGTTTAC
>CAKPXN010000042.1 GCA_934202095.1 uncultured Veillonella sp. | reverse complement strand
CGGCATAGCCAAGCGGTAAGGCAGAGGTCTGCAAAACCTTTATTCCCCAGTTCGATTCTGGGTGCCGCCTCCACAAATCGTTACCCATGCCGGGGTGGCGGAACAGGCAGACGCAACGGACTTAAAATCCGTCGGTTAGAAATAACCGTACCGGTTCGATTCCGGTCCTCGGCACCATTAAGACTAACTTCGGTTAGTCTTTTTTTGTATATATTTTACTATGTTGCTGAATAGGTATAAACGTGAATAAACCAAATCTATTAATTAGTGAATGTCTTTGTGGCGTTTGTTGTCGTTATGATGGCGACCATAACCAAATAGACCGTTTAGAAGAACTCAAGGACCTCTATAACCTTATACCCATTTGTCCTGAGGTAATGGGTGGGCTTTCAACTCCAAGACCTCCAGCAGAGCGCGTAGGAAACCTTGTAAAAACAGAAAATGGTATAGATATAACAGAGCAATTTCAACGCGGTGCAGCGTTAGCTTTGCAAATTGCTATAGATAGAAAGTGTATGCGTGCTTTACTAAAGGCTAAAAGTCCTAGCTGTGGGTATGGCGAAATATATGATGGTACGTTTACAAGAACGCTCGTAAATGGAATTGGTGTCACGTCAGAGCTTTTATTACAACATGATATAAGTATCTATACGGAAAAGAATGTACAAGACCTTATAATGCAAAATAGCGACGATTGATATATCAATCGTCGCTATTGTTATTTTCAGATATTTTATTGTCCTGCATTAACTGGATCATTCGTTAATGGCTGTTCACCTAAAAGTGTGGTTAGATTGTGTAAATTAAAACGGTAAGCGCTATTACTAAAATCTCTTGTTTTATCATAACGACTATTTGGTGCATGCATGAGGCCCACTAATGTGTCGTACAATAAATCATTTGTGAAATATTGATGTTCATGACTATCAAGAGCTGATACTATTTGAGGGTATGCTGCACGATATTGAGGTGATAAGTACATCCAGAATGGAATATGAGTCATTACAAAATCGAAGGTGTCTGGATTGTGAGATTTATCTACGCTTTCACCATGATCAGAAAAGTAAACCATGGCTTGAAGATTTAAATTATCTTTACCATAGGTATAGATTTGTTGTAACAACCAATCTGTATAGAGTTGACTATTAGCATAAGCCTCGATACCTTCTGGATTAGGTCCTTTTTTCCATTTACTAAATTCGTGAGGATATCGATCATTGTAATAAATATGGCTGCCCATAATATGAATAACGATAAAGTTATTTTTACTAGGATCAACAGTTTTTAATAATGGCAATAATGATTCATCATACAAATCAGAGAAACCATAGGATTCATGAGACCATTTAGTGGTATCTGCAGTCTTAGCCATTAATGAGATAGCCGTATCATATTCACCAAATACGCCTTGATTACTGAACCACGATGTGGTGTACCCAGCCTTTTTGGCAACATCAAGAATATTAGCTGAATCTAGGAATGGGCGGTCGTCATATTGATTGCGCTCTGATAGGGCACGTTCTAAGGTTGGTACAGTCTGTACATAAGAAGAATATGCATGATTAAAGAAGATAAAATCTTTATTATGATCTTTCATATCCTCTTGCCAAGGTGTGTCATCGTACTGGAATTTCGGATTATAGACCTTCATGTAATCACGGGAACTAGATTCGCCAATGACGAGGATGATAGTTCCAGGCGTTTTTGTAGGTGTTGTATCCTTTGTATCTAAATTAAATGAATCAAAAACAAGATGATGATTATCGTTGTATTGTTGCATTTCCTTAACATAATTGCCTGCAGCTATCCAGTTGGCTACGATACAGGTTTGAGGAAATAAGAAGAATGGTACATATACGATGAATGCAACCATGGATGCAATGAGTACACCTAGTCGTAAAGGTCGTGTCGTATTTAGATCTACAACTTGTTTCATCCCTAAGTTGCACCAATATAGGAATAGCACCCATAGGATAAGTCCTATAATAATAGCAATAAGACCTGGAATGCCTGCAGCATTTTTCAAAAATCCAAATGCTTCTTCAGGATTTGTCATATATACGGCGAGTAAGCTGGCTGGTGTTAAGCAATGCCAAGTGGTCATATAATAGCCAATTTGTAACAAAGGTATAAGGCTGAGAATCGATGCAAATATAGCTAGTATGGCGGATGTTAATTTTTGTAGACGCCCTGTTTGTGTAACTAAGTATTGTATACCTGAAAGCCCCATAAATAGGAGTAAACCAAATAGAAAATCATTAGCAAACTCGTAGAAATATAAAGGTTTCACATATGACCAGTGAAATAGTAATGGAAATGTAAGCCCCCATAATAGGCCTACTAAACCATATCCTAAGAATGCACGGTGAAATACGGTACAACTCATAAAGTATTGGAATAAAAACATACCAACCATGGTCGGTACCGCAAGGATTGTAATATCCTCTACATCGAGTCCTAAAGTGACAGGTTCGTAAATAAAAAATAGTGCAATATAGAGCACTATGCCTATAATGCCAAAACGCAAAATAGGATTTCGAATCAATGATTTCATTGATGACAACATAATGTTTCCTTTCTAAAGGAGATTACAATAAATATATATTTTTTTCTTCACATTATAAGATAACAAAGAATACTAAAAAAAACAATTATATATGGTGAACGTAGAAGAAATTTCAGATTTACGATATAATTATATAGTTATGAAATAGTATCGTTAAGGAATGGGGATTCATGGGGGACTATAATTATAAATTGGATGTATTCGAGGGACCTCTCGATTTACTTTTACATTTAATTGAAAAACATAAAATTGAAATTACGGATATCCCAATCGTTGAAATCACCAGCCAATATTTAGAATACTTAGATAATTGGAATCATTTTGATATTCATTATAGTAGTGAATTCCTCGTTATGGCATCCACATTATTACAGATTAAGTCCCGTATGCTATTACCAAAGGTGGAACCGGTACCCGATGAAGGTGAAGATCCACGAGATGAATTAGTGGCTAAGCTTGTAGAATTTAAGAAAATCAAAGATTTTACCCAGCTTTTAATGGAAAAAGCATCGATTGAATCGAATGTGTTTAGTCGCCCTGAAGAAACTAGCGTATTAGGTTTGGATAGTTATTATAATTTAGAATTATCTAAATTATACGATATATTCTATTCTGTATTACATAAAACTATTCAGAATGAAGATGAACAACAGGTTCGCCAAGTTACTGTTGAAAAGGATGCGTATAGCTTAGAGGATATGATCCTATCCTTAGCGAGTCGTGCAAGGCGTGGTGAACGATTGGCGTTTCGTGAGCTACTTGTTGCTATAGAATCTAAAAGTGGTATGGTAACTGTATTCATGGCTGTACTAGAACTTTTAAAACAACAAGAATTAGTCATGTTTTACGAAAATGATGATATTATTTTTACCGCACCCATCATTGGTGAACGGGATGTACAAGTAGAGGAGGAATAGCATGGGTATATCAGATTTAGAAGCTGTATTGTTTTCTGCGGCTAAACCTATTTCTATTGACGTCATTCAAGATATATTTAAGCTTTCAAAACAAGAAAGCTTGATATTGATAGATCACTTAGCATCTGATTTAGAATCCCATAAACGCGGTATTCGCGTGCGAATCTCTGCTGCTGGTGTGGAACTAGTAAGTGCACCGGAATCGGCTATGTATATTGGACATATTCGTAAAAAAGAGGATAAATTATCTAATGCAGCCATGGAAACATTGGCTGTTATAGCTTATAAACAACCGATTACAAAAGCCGAAATTGAAGAAGTGCGCGGTGTTAATAGTGATAAGGTAATTAAACAATTATTGTCTCGTTCGTTAATTGCCGAATTAGGTCATAAGGATACGGTAGGTCGCCCTATTTTATATGGTACAACGGATGAATTTCTACGAAGTACAGGCGTCAAATCAATTGATGATTTGCACAAAGAACTGGATTCTGCCGAAGCCGATGTGCCTGGTGTACAATTAGACAGTGTAGGTGAAGGAAATATAATAGAATTCCCTATCGAGGATGGAACAGAGAATATATAGAAGAGGATATAAAATGGAACGATTACAAAAATTTATTGCCAGCTGTGGCATAGCTTCTCGTCGTAAGGCAGAAGAATTAATTACGTCTGGTAAGGTACGTGTCAATGGCCGCAAAGTGACGGAACTGGGTGTTAAGGTTGATCCTATGAAAGATAAGGTCATGGTTGATGGACAATTATTAGCCGTGGAAAAACCTGTGTATTATTTAATGAATAAACCGAAAGGTGTTATTACATCTGTTACAGACCCACAAGGACGGGAAACTGTAATGGATTATATTAAAAATGAAAAACGCCGTATCTATCCAATTGGACGACTTGATTTACATACGGAAGGTTTATTGCTTTTAACAAATGATGGAGAACTAGCTCAGAATCTTACGCATCCATCTAAAGGCGTTGAAAAGACATATGAAGTTCGTATTAAGGGACGTGTAAATGATACAGATTTACACGTCATCGCTGATGGTGTGCCCCTTGAAGATGGTGTGACGGCACCCGCTACACTTGTGGATTTAGGCTTCGATGACCACAATGGGGTTCACGAAGTAGAAATTACGATTCACGAAGGTCGTAATCGACAAGTTCGCCGTATGTTTGAGCATTTTGGCTATCGCATTCACAATCTAAAACGCATAGCGTATGGTGGATTAACCTTAAGCGGTGTTAAGCGCGGTGGTGTTCGTCAATTGACACAACGTGAAGTAAGTGCACTTAAAGCGCTAGGAGCTTCTAAATGAAGCGCGTCGTAGTAATCGGAGGTGGTGCAGCGGGATTAATGGCTGCTGTCATTGCTGGTCGAGAAGGCGCAAAGGTAACGCTTCTCGAAAAAATGAATTATGTTGGTAAAAAGATGGGCATTACTGGCAAAGGGCGTTGCAATATTACGAATGCTTGTGATATGTCTGAATTTATTAAAAATACACCGGGCAATGGCAAGTTTTTATATGGTGCTTACGAGCGCTTTACCAATGAAGAGTTGTTGCAGTTATTACACGACGCTGGCTTAGAAACAAAGGTAGAGCGAGGCGGCCGCGTATTTCCAGCTTCAGATTCTGCACTGGATGTGCGAAATACCTTTATGAAGCTTATGAAACACTATGGTGTAGATGTTCATCTTGAGGAACCGGTTAAGAAACTTTTGGTTGATGATAGTGTTGTCACCGGTGTTGTGACAGACAAAGAAACCTATCACGCTGATGCCGTGGTTATTGCTACGGGCGGTAAATCATATCCTGCTACTGGTTCTACTGGTGATGGATATATTTTGGCGGCTCAAGTAGGCCATAAGATTACCGATATCCGTCCATCCTTGGTACCGATTGTAACGGAAGAAACTTGGGTAAAAGATTTAATGGGGCTTAGCCTACGGAATGTTGAATTATCTGTAGTTGCTAAGAATAAGGTACAAGCCAAGATGTTTGGTGAAATGATGTTTACCCATTTTGGAATTACCGGTCCTATTGTTTTATCTCTTAGTCACATGGTGGGAAAATTGATGCGCAAAAAAAATATTGGTACTATAGGTTTAGATATCAATTTAAAACCTGCATTATCTCCAGAGACATTAGATAAACGATTACAAAAAGATTTTGATCTCTATTCTAAGAAACAATTAATTAATGGGATGAAGGATTTGTTACCAAGTCGATTGATACCATTAATTATTGAATTGGCTGGTATTGATCCACAAAAACCAATCAATCAGATTTCAAAGGAAGAACGACAACAAATCGGTTATATGTTGCAACATATGCCTCTTACTGTGAAAGGATTACGTCCTGTAGAAGAGGCTATTGTTACTGCTGGTGGTATTTCTTTAAAGGAATTTAATCCTAAAACTATGGAATCTAAGTTGGTTAAAGGTTTATATGGTGCAGGTGAAGTATTGGATATTGATGCTTTTACAGGTGGATATAATCTACAGGCTGCCTTTTCTACAGGATATGTAGCAGCTATGCATATAACTCACCCTGAAGCGTTTTAATAGAGACATTTTACGCTGTATGATTGAATAGTATATTTTATATAATTTGTGAAAGTGATACAGGGAATTATGAATACACATAAAATTGCCGTTGCTGTTGACGGCCCAGCAGGAGCTGGAAAATCTTCTATTTCTAAGATTGTAGCTAAAAAATTAGGTTATCTTTATATTGATACAGGTGCTATGTACCGTTCTGTTACGTGGGCTGTATTACACAATCATATTGATGTACATAATCAAAAGGCTGTGGAAGCATTATTACCAGAATTAGACCTTACAATGGAACCAAGTGAAGACTCCTGTAAGGTATTTATCGCTGGTGAAGATATTACTGACTATATTAGAACACCACAAGTTAATAATGCTGTCTCTATAGTGGCGTCTTATAAGGGTGTACGCCAATACTTAGTTGAACGACAACGTCTTATGGCAGAAGCTGGTGGTGTTATACTCGATGGACGCGATATCGGTTCCGTTGTATTACCTAATGCAGAACTAAAAATATATCTAACTGCTTCTGTAGAGGCTCGTGCTATGCGCCGTTATTTAGAAGTGAAGGGTACAGTTAACGAACAAACTTTAGAGGATATTAAAGAGAGTGTTATGCAACGTGATGATATGGATAAGAATCGAAAGGAATCTCCATTGATTCAGGTAGAGGATGCTGTATTGGTCGATTCCAGCGAAATGACATTTGATGAAACTGTAGAACATATATTACATCTAGTACAGGAGCGAATCTAAATGAACAAATTTTCTACATGGCTTTGGCGAACCGCCTTTTGGTTGCGCTATAAAGTTGGCTATGGATTAAAGGTATATGGTCGCGATAATTTCCCTATGGAAGGACCTGTCATTGTGGTACCAAATCATTTAAGTAATAATGATCCACCTATTTGTGGCTATGCCTTACCTAGACATGTACATTTTATGGCGAAACAAGAGCTATTTGTAAATCCAATTTCACGATTTTTTTGTACTTGGCTTGGCGCTTTTCCGTTAAATCGTGGCGCTATAGATAAGGTTGCTATTCGGCATGCTTTAGGTCTTTTAAAGAATGATAAAGTATTAGGAATTTTTGCTGAAGGAAATCGTCAAAAGAGTGGGAAATTGGGCCGATTTCATGATGGTGCTGCATCCATTGCATTGCGTACAGGAATCGGTATTACCCCAGTTGCCATTATTGGTTCTCATAATATGAAGAGAAATCAAGTTGCTTGTATCATTGGTAAACAGGTACCTGTTAGCAAAGCTAAACCGACACCCGACGCTATAAAAGAGGTTAATGATCGCGTAAAGGGTGAAATTCAACGCATGATTGATTCTTATCATGAAAATTGCATAGAGGAGACATTATGGAAATAATTTTGGCTGAAAATCATGGCTTTTGTTATGGCGTAAAACGAGCTGTTGAAATGGCTAATGAAGCTGCAAATAGTGATGGTAAAAGCTATACATTAGGTCCTATCATTCATAATCCACAAGTAGTAGGTCGCTTGGAAAGTAAAGGCGTTAGCCCCATCGAAGAGGTGTCTGATATTGCTGAAGGCACTATGATCATTCGTTCTCATGGCGTAGGTCCAGCGATTTACGAAGAAGCAGAAGAAAAAGGGTTAAACATCTTGGATGCTACTTGCCCACATGTGAAAAAAGCGCAACAAGATGCAAAATCTGTTATTGAAGATGGTATGACACTAGTTATTTTGGGTGAAAAAAACCATCCTGAGGTTAAAAGTATTAATTTATGGGCAAATAATAAAGGCATAATCATCGAAGATGAAGAATCCGCTAAAAATCTACAAGTTGTTGAAAAAATGGGCGTAGTTGTTCAAACTACCTTTTCACAATTCAAATTTAACAGTATAATAGAGATATTAGAGAAAAAATCTAAGAATCTTAAGATTTT
>CAKPXN010000041.1 GCA_934202095.1 uncultured Veillonella sp. | reverse complement strand
AATTCATCAGTCAATGCTTCTACATAGTAGGAACCGCCCCATGGGTCGATAACCTTACATACCTTAGTTTCGTCTTGGATGTAAAGTTGTGTATTACGCGCGATACGTGCAGAGAAGTCTGTAGGCAACGCGATAGCTTCGTCAAGCGCATTTGTATGAAGGGATTGTGTATGGCCCAACGCAGCGCCCATCGCTTCCATACATGTACGAGCAACGTTGTTGAATGGATCTTGTTCTGTTAAGGACCAGCCAGAAGTTTGGCTGTGTGTACGAAGTGCCATGGATTTAGGATTTTCAGAACCGAAGCTCTTAATAATCTTAGCCCATAACATACGTGCGGCACGCATTTTTGCCACTTCCATGAAGTAGTTTTTACCGATTGCCCAGAAGAAGGACAAACGAGGAGCGAATTGGTCAACATGGAGGCCTGCATTTACACCAGTACGGATGTATTCAAGACCATCGGCCAATGTGTAACCTAATTCGATATCCGCCGTTGCACCCGCTTCTTGCATATGGTAGCCAGAAATGGAGATACTGTTGAACTTAGGCATGTACTGGGATGTATATGCAAAGATATCACCGATGATGCGCATGGACGTAGCTGGAGGGTAAATATAGGTATTACGTACCATGAACTCTTTCAAGATATCATTTTGGATTGTACCAGCCATAACCTTTTTATCAACGCCTTGTTCTTCACCGGCTAGGATGTAGAACGCCATAACTGGCAATACGGCGCCGTTCATTGTCATGGATACGGACATTTGGTCGAGAGGGATACCGGAGAATAGAATTTCCATATCGAGGATGGAGTCTACCGCAACGCCCGCTTTACCAACGTCGCCTACTACGCGAGGATGGTCGGAGTCATAACCACGGTGAGTGGCAAGGTCAAAGGCGATAGACAAACCTTTTTGACCAGCTGCCAAGTTACGACGATAGAACGCATTGGATTCTTCGGCTGTGGAGAAACCTGCGTATTGACGTACTGTCCAAGGACGAGTTACGTACATTGTAGAGTAAGGTCCACGCAAGAATGGAGGTATACCAGCCATATAGTCTAGGTGTGTCATTCCTTCATAATCCATCTCTGTATAGAGAGGTTTTAATTGGATTTGCTCCATTGTTGTGTTATATAATTCTTCAAAGTTCTTTCCCGTTTCTTTTTTAAGCTCAGCAAGCCATGCATCGCGAGATGTGGCAGTCTGAGATCCCAAGCCAAGAGAGGAGAAGTCTGGATTTTTAAACATGAGCTCACATCCCTTTCTTATCTTGTAACGCATGTAGAATTTCGTAGCAGTTAGCGCGAACAGAGATGAAATCATCTACACCGGCTTCACGGTATACAGGTTCTAATTCCTTAGAAGGTGCACCTGCCAAAATAACCGTTACATTTGGCATTGTTTCTTTCAATTCCTTAGCGAGTGGTGGTACTAATTCAGGATATGTAGCATCTGTAGAACAGATAACTACTACATCGGCGCCACTTTCACGAGCCGCTTTGGCCGCATCAGCTGTTGTTTCATGACCATCATTCTTGATAACTTCGAACGCCGCTACTTCAAAGAAGCCTGTGGAGAAATCTGCACGAGGTTTATGTTGAGGAATAGGGCCCATATTCGCCAAGAATACCTTCACATTATCCTTTGTACGTTGTTTATAGTTTTCTGTACGCATGCGAAGGGCTTCGAATTGTTCAGTCCAACGATGAGCCGTAATCGGTTCGATTGTTTCAGACGAAATATCGCCCGCATCCAAAGCCTTACGGATTTGACGCATTGTCATTTTTTGTAATGCTCCAAGTTCGATAAGACCAATCAATGCACCTGGTTCCGTTGTGCTTGCTTCGAGTGTAGATTGGGCTTTTACAACCGCTTCTGAATCGGCTGTTGCCAAGTATTCTTCGAGATGAGCCACGCGTTTTTGACGCAATGTTTCTTGATTTTCAGGTTTTGGATCAAGCAATTCTTCCGTCATGTTAGCGTACATGTTGTTACCAACCGCTACATCCTTACGGAATGCAAGGTTTTTAAAGCGATCATTAAGAATTGTCTTAACTTGTGCTTGAGGATAGCCTTCCTTCAATGCAGCAATAATGCCACCTTTGGATTCGATAGTTTGGAATTCATCCCAAATCTTTTCGCATAGCTCAGCAGCCAATGTTTCTACATACCAGGAACCGCCTACAGGGTCAACTGGTTGACGCAATTCGAATTCAGTTTGCAACATAACTTGGATATTACGAGCAATACGACGTGAGAACTCATCGGATTTGCGAATTGGTTGGTCGAATGGAGATACTTCAAGGCTATTAAGACCGCCTACAACGCCGGAGAATGCTTGTGTTGTATTACGCAACAAGTTTACATATGGGTCGTATACAGTTTTTGTGAAAGCCGATGTTCTGCCGTGTACATGAACAGCGCGGTCAGCTTCTTCTGCGCCAAAAGCTTCCATGATGCGTGCCCAAAGTACGCGCAATGCACGCAATTTAGCAATTTCCATGAAGAAGTTAGCACCCAAGGAGAATGTGAACATCATGCTCTTAGCAATGGTGTGAATATCGATGTTGCGTTGTGCTAATTGACGTACGTAGCAAACAGCTGTTGCCAATGCATAAGCAACCTCTTGCACATCGTTAGCACCGCCATTAGCGTATACATCGCCGGATACGAGCACTGTTTTAAGCTCAGGTGCTTGTTCCTTAGCCCATACAACAGTATGTGCCATTTCATCAAAAGCAGTGTCCAAAGACATATGCAATGCACCATCTTTAGCCCACACGCCGATAGAGTCAGCACCAACAAGACCTTTCAAATCGGATGTTTGCTTTTTAGAAGCTTTCACCGTAGCCGACAACATGCCGAGCAAAATCGCTGCGGATGCGCCAGTTTCAATGTATAAAGGATTTTCCTTAAGATTAAATCGTTCAATTAATTGGCTGCAATCGTCCATCGTAGACAAGGATGTACCGCCTACACCAACGGATGCGCCTACTTGCACGTCTTGATCGTGGCGTGTAGCCTCATCAAGGCGAATGTTGTGAATGGTGCCGCCTTTCACAATTTCGTATAAACTTGCATGATTGGCATCCTTAGGTAAGGATTCGTCCACATATTGGGATACACCCCAAGAATCTTTAATATAGCCGCTTGCTTTTGTACCACGTAGGAACTCGCCTGCGCCAGGATAAACGCCCTTAGGAATCTTTTCCTGATGCAATGCAGGTGTGTAAATAGGTTGTAACGTAATACCTTCATAGGTTTTGGTGAACATTTTTTTATTGAAATCGCCACCTTTTAACGCCTTTTCAACCTCAGCCTGCCATCGTTCATACGTAGGTTTCTCAAACTCATCAAAGGATACAGGCGCCAGTAAATCGCGTTCAGCGTCCTTTGAAGTCTTTTTGTCAGACATATATGTGCCTCCTTTTCAACTTGAAACCATACAGGGGAACAGCGCACCGTACCAGTGAGTTGCTTGTATATGAGTTACATAGGCGCAAATATGTGCCCATCAACATATGATGCTTCTCCGATTAAACTAGTAAGCCTATGCCATATAAAACAGACTCTCTAATGTGGCAAATAAAAAACGTGCCACCCGAGAGTGACACGTTAGGTTACATATTGAATGGTACACTAAAAACACTGTAGCCAAAGCACTGTATCTAGCATACCTCAATCCCCTTCCTATCGCTCGTAGGTACATAACGGTGATTATCAAATAGGCAGTTCTCCTGGCTTGGGGTCAACACCTTGCTTTCGCCTTCCCAGATTGCTCCAGTGGCATTTTTGAAAGCAGGCTCATCCTCACAGTGGCGGGACCGCATCGGCTTGTACCGATTTCTCTATTAAGTCTTGCGACACCTATTCTCCATATTCGTTGTTCTATGTCCAATATAGTGTAAAATTATTCACAAAGTCAATGAACATAACCGGAAATCATAAGTGCTAAATTTTAAGTTATAATTAACTCATGCATGCAATAACAAAAACGCATAGATATGATTTCAAGTATTCCATATATAAGTCAACTCCACTACATAATCACCATGTTATAATAATTCTACGAGTGGGAGGTCGTATTATGAACGAAATAAACAAAAAAGGTCTCAGCACCACATTACTGTGCTGTTTAATATGGGGCTTGCTCCCCCTCTATTGGGCGCTTTTAAACCAAGTATCATCCTTTTCCGTATTATCGCACCGCATCATATGGTCCGGTTTTTGGATGTTCTTTCTCGTCATCGCTACGGGACGTGAACAACTGCGCATCGACATACAACATTTGCGCACCCATCTTACGCAATTAGGACTACTATTACTGGCCGCTGTGCTGATCAGCGTCAACTGGTTTACCTACATTTGGGCCGTTACAAATCAGCACGTACTCGACACGAGCCTCGGCTATTACATCAACCCATTGCTCAATGTATTACTGGGCATCCTAATCTATAAAGAAACCTTGCTATGGCCACAGAAACTCAGCATCGCTATCGCCGTCTTAGGTGTGTCCATTATGACATTCCAAATGGGTACATTACCAATTGTATCCATCATTCTAGCCGTATCCTTTAGCCTCTATGGGGCCGTCAAAAAACGTCTCACCATCCATCCATTTTCGAGCATCGCCTTCGAGGCATGGCTTGTCACACCGGTAGCATTATGGTATTTAGCAGCTGTGGATACCACCTCGTGGGCCTTTATCGATAACCTAACGCCGACCGGTCTCCTCCTCATCGGCGCCGGCCTCACCACATCGATCCCGCTCATTCTCTTTTCATATGGTGCCCGTCTATTGCCTCTAAATATTCTCGGATTTTTACAATATCTGTCTCCTACCATGGGCTTCTTCTTAGCTATCTTCTACTTTGGTGAAAGCTTTGGTACAGCCCAACTCATAGCATTCGGCTGTATCTGGGTCGCACTCGTATTATTCTCATTATCTAATCGAATACCATCAGCTCGTAAGAGAAGCTAAAAGAAGGCTGTATCAAATGACATTCTCATTTGATACAGCCTTTTTGTATTCATATAACGTACTGGAAACTCAACGCTTATTAATCCAGCTCATTCATATCGGTCGTATTCATATTAGAAATATAATGGTTGTAAGCCTCAATCATACGATTATAGTCCTTATCTTGTTTTGAAGCCATATAAGTTCGGATAGCACCGATTGTAGAGTTTACAGAGCTCTTAACAGTATCATAATTAGAGCTAGTAATACCATTAGACAAATCACCAACTGCTTGTAATTCTTGATTAATCGCGTTCACATCCGGTTGGTTTTCACCATCTAGCTTTTCAAGAACAGCGGTAAGCCTCAAATGAACCTCTTGTGCAGCGGCTGCATTTTTCTTACCTGCATCACGCAATTGTTGTAATCGTTGTTGCAATCGATCGAGGTTAATTTTATGCATCAGATTATCAAAGTCCGCATAGATAGGCACAAATTGCTCATACAACTGTACATATTTTGGACCTAATTGCTGTTCCTTAGCATAGTTATCTGTGGTGTATCCTTTAGATTTATAGTATGCATCCAATTCTTCGGCTACCGGTGTGATTTCATTCAATTTTGAAAGCAACTTATCTAAGGGCTCCTTCATTTCATCATAAGGAATACCGGCTTGCTTAGCCTCTTCTAATTCTTTTTGTAGCTGCTTAAAGTTCGGTGTATTAAATACAGTTAAATGCTTGCCTGCTTTTAAATCATTAATCGTCGGTGTATTCGCATAATCAAACATAACGGCCATACGATTATATCGACTTATGGCTTTCACATATTGATTAAATAACTGTACCTGATTCTGTTCCGACCGCTGTGCAATCTCCTTGCGGCTCTGCTCAGTGCCCTGCCAGAGTTCTGACATGCTACAACCGCTCAAAAACAAAGGTGATGTCAATGTTACTGCACACAACACAACCATTGCGAGACTTTTGCCTAGTGGTTTCATGATGAATTCTCTCCTTTCATCAATATACAGCTTAGTTTATACATTCTAATTATATATCATTATGATTTATATAAATAGAACCAATGCACAAAAATCATATAACTATCATTTGTCAAGTGACCAATAGAGTCAGGGGTGACCAATAGTCACCCCTATTTTTATTTATATACTGTTAAACTACAGATAATAAGAAATAACTCCTAACAATTGTTTTATACGTGTACACGTGTTATTATGTAAAGGAGAGAATATGAAAGATAAAGATCTATTAAAACGACTGTTGAAAAGTGGTTGGAAGGATGTACCTACAGGTTTATTAAATGCCATTTTGAAGAGAACAGGACTAAAATAAGGAGGCCCTATGAAGTTTATATACCCGGCTATAATCCACGATGATTCTGATGGTTTCTGGGCTGAATTTCCAGATTTAGAATATACAAGCAGCACTGGTTCAACACTAACAGAACTTGTAACTAATGCACAAGAGGCTATGGAACTGTATATTTTAGGAGCTCTAGAAGATGGAGAAAACTTACCTACGCCTACATCTATCCGCAACTTACCTTGTACAGATACAACCTATCCTACATTAGTGCAAACGGATATTGACCTTGCTAAAAACAGCAAATCCATCAAAAAAACATTAACAATTCCCGCATGGCTTAACGACCGCGCCTTAGAAAAGGGAATCAATTTCTCACAATTATTACAAGAAGCATTAGTAGAAAAAACATTATAAATCAACGAGTTGTTTAAATCTTTCATTATTATGAAAGCGTTCAAAGTGATCTTGTTCAGCAGCAACCGCCTTTACAGAAGGATCTATTTTAATTGCTCTTTCAAGCCAATCAAGGGCCTTAGTATCATCTCCTTGGTCTGCATAAATGGTAGCAATACCATACACAGACCAGGTGTTGCTAGGGTCCTTTTCTAATACCTTTTCAAACCATTGTTTAGACTCATTTAATTGATCTTGTAGCTTATAAACCATGGCCATATTATAGTAGTTAGCCACATTATTAGGGTCTAAATCATAGGCCTTTTTAGTATCAATCAAACCTTTAGCGGTATCGCCATTGAGTGCTGTGGCAAAACCGCGGATAGAATAAGCTTCAGCATTATTCGCATTTACATTAATAGCTATTGTCGATTCTTCTATCGCCTTATTATAATTGCCAGACGATAGGGCTTGTTTAGCGACAGTTACATGTTCATCTTGACCTTGAGTTGTTTTAGCCCGTTCATTAGCGGTTGTTGTAGGCTTAGTATCTTGCTGAGACTTAGTATCTGTACTACAACCTAATAAAGCAAACAAACAGATACATAATAGAATATATTTCATTAACTATCTCTTTCTTATCTATCTAATACATCATAAAGGTACTAAAATAATACATTAAAAAAGGACGAGCCGCAACTCGTCCTTTTTCGTTATATTGTCGGTAATTTCATACACTCTACCTATGAGTAATATAGCATAGAAATCTACAACTAGTAAACACTATCAATTATAGCTTTTACATATTAGTTTTTAGCCTTAGAGCAACGATCCAACAAGTACGCTACGCTTACGAATGGGATGCCGCCGCTTTCACCAAGACCAATTTCACATGTAGAACTGGAGCTTACGCCAAGTGTAGCACCGTATTCGGCAACTTCACTAGCAAGGTCTTTTGTAGCACATTTATTAAGTTCTGGTGTGAAGAAACCTTTTTGACCAGCAAAGCCATCACATGCAAAGGATTTGATATTAAATACATGGTCAGAGCAGAGGCGTGCCAAGTCTTCGATGTATTGAGATTTGCCCAATACTTTGATTTTACATTGTTTATGAACAATAACACGTTCATCGCATTTTGTAATATCAAGACGAGGTACTACGAATTTGCATAAGAATTCAGAAATATCATTAATTTCTAAATCTGGCATATGTTTGAATGCATGGTTGAAGCATGCACTATGGTCAATAACGATTGGATATTTACCATTTTGAGATGCTTTCATCAACGCATCGTGTAAATCTTTTACAGCACGTTCATGTACATCATCGTAGTTTTCAAAGCTCAAGCCGCAGCAGAGGTTTTCGATATGTTCAGGATAGATAATATCGATTTGAGCCTTATTGCAGAGGCTTTCAACAACTTGTTGCAAGCTGCGTTGATCATCATAACCTTGGTTTTGACGGAACGCACGGTTCGCACAAGTACTGAAGTATACAACCTTTTCAAAGTTAGTAGGTTTAATACGGTTTTTCAATTTATAGCGGTTAGCCTTAGGTGTTGTTTTAGGTACATAAGGTGTTACGCCAGTTACGCCATGTAAACCTTCAGTGATTTTGGAAATTGCTTTTTGTGTGATAATAGCACCAGCAATGCCTTCAAGGCTTACGCCGGCACGGCACATTTCAAGAGTACTGGAGAAGTTATCGTAAATTTTCTTAGCCAAACCAGGTGCTGGTGGATCGATGCGACGCATGGACAATGCGATTTGAGCAGTATCGATGCTGAGTGGGCAAAGACCTTTACACATGGAGCATGCAGCACAAGTTTCAACGCCGAAATATTCATAACCTTTTTTAAGTTCGTTTGCAACGGCAAAATTACCTTCATTTTCAAGGCGTTTAGTTTCGCGCAACAATGCGATACGTTGGCGTGGTGTCAATGTCAAATTACGGCTAGGGCAGTTCTTTTCACAGAAACCACATTCCATACAGATTGTGAAAGCATCATCGATAACACATTGTGCTTTAAGATTTTTCTTGTACACATCTGGGTCATCAGTAATCATAACATCAGGGTTCAAGATGCGAGTAGGGTCAAAGATAGCTTTGATACGACGGTTGATTTCGTACGCTTTGCGGCCCCATTCCATTTCGATGAAAGGTGCCACCATGCGGCCTGTACCATGTTCGGCTTTCAAAGAACCACCGAAACCAGATACGCGTTCGGACATTTCTTTTACCAA
>CAKPXN010000040.1 GCA_934202095.1 uncultured Veillonella sp. | reverse complement strand
TTGTACTACGCTCGTCGTGACCGTCGTGCGAAAAAACGCGAATTCCGTCAATTGTGGATTGCTCGTATCAACGCAGCAGCTCGCATCAATGGCACAACTTACAGCCGTTTCATCGCTGGTTTGACTAAAGCAGGCGTTGAAGTTAACCGTAAAATGTTGGCTGACTTGGCAGTTAACGATGCAGTAGCATTCGCTAAACTTGTTGAAGTAGCTAAAAACGCTTAATAGCATACCATAACGAATTAAGGACTCTCTTTGGAGGGTCCTTTTTTGTATGTTTTTTATGGTGAAAGCATCCTCTAGTACTGACGCTCTCAAATAATAAAAAGGAGATTTCCTACTGCATGGCGAAATACTCAGTATAGATATTTCGTTAATAAATCTCATATATAGGAGGGATTAGTATGAACGTATTAAAGAAAGCTATCATTTTTGGTGCAATCGGGGCTATGTTAGCCGTACCGGGCTATGCAAAGGTTGTAACCGGTAGTCAAACGGATGCCAATTTAGATTTAAAATATCCATTAGTTTATACAGATCATGCTTATGCGCAACGGGCCATTAATACAGACATTGCAAACTATGTGCTAGAAGCAAAGGATATGTATTACAATCAACATGTGTATCAAGTTGCTCAAAGCTATAAGGTTACCTATGAGGACAGCCAAGTTGTGTCCATTTTATTGACGACATATAGATACTATGCAGGCGCCGTTCATGGTATGTATTATACGAGAGGCCTTGTATATAATAAGATAACAGGTCAACGTATTCCTTTATACAACTATGTAAAAATAGCTAATGCAGAACAGTTGGACAGAGGGTTACGCTCTTATGTATTAGATTACTACACCGGTTCCCATACAAAGAGCCATATGCCACAAGGCTGGAGTGTAACATATGTAACCGATAACTATTGCCTACGCGGTAAGGGTAATATTGATCTAGTTTACCAACCTTATGAACTAGGACCTTATGCAGCAGGTACTACCTATATCGGCTTTACACCGAAATCTATTGAATACTTTAACCGCATGAACTCGTAATAAAGGTGGCGTTATAGTTGTATGTAACATTATTAATGATACCAATTGGGCTGTTTTTACTGGTGATTAGCCTCCGGTATATGGTGAAAATTTTTACTATCTCGGCCATACATGATATGCCCTATAGAACGGATAAAGGTGTCTTTACCATTGAAACGGCTGGTCGCTACGGCGTATGGCTTAATGGTAATCGATTTAAAAAGTCTCCCTTAGGGATGTTTGGATTGCAGCTTATTAACTGTGAAACGGAAAAGGAAATCCCGTTAAGAACTAGCTATATACCCGCTAGCGTGACTAAAGTAATCGACGTACGACTCGAGCTTTATACATTTCATGCTAAGCCGGGGACATATCAGATCGTATTTAACGATAACCCTAGTCCGATGGCTAAGATATTTGGTACCATTAGTCGATTTTTGATGGGCGGGAGGGATGATTATAGCTCTTATTCCATCAGAATCTATCCACATCAATCTATGATCTACTCGTTCCTTAGCATATGGGGATTTATATTTGGAGTTATGGGTGTATTGTGGGGGATAGCGGGACTAGTTATACGTTAATAAAATACATAAAGCCTATAGTACCATAATCGTACTATAGGCTTCTGTCGTATCTAATATATTATCTTCTATATCCGCCGCATCCTCTAGTATTAGAGTTTGGACCGCAATAGTTTTGGCTGTTATTGTTGCAAGGTGCATAGTTAGCATTGTTATTGCAGTTGTATTGCGTACTTGTATTGCAATTGTACTGAGAATTATTGCATACATAATCGTAAGCAAATCCTGTGGATGCAACCGCAGTCACGGCTAGGGCAGTCATGACAAGTATACGTTTCGTAAATTTCATAATCATCATCTCCTCATTTCTATACTTATATTGTACTACAATATGTCAATCAAAATGTGATATTCTATACATATATACTATTTGAGAGAATTTATGTGAAAGGAAGAGTTTGTATGATGAAACGTGTATTGATGGTTACGCTCTGTTTAAGTTGTGTTGCATTGGGTGGTCACGCAATTGATATTAATATACCAGGTGCAGATCCAATGGTATCAAAGGATGCATATCAGAATTATCGTAAGACTGATGCAGATGCGCAACAGATGGAACGGGATGTTGAAAAGGATATAAAAACATATATGCCCAAACAAGTGGTAGGTAATGGCGAATTTGATTTAAATGATATCATTTATTCAAATCGTGAGTTGAACCATGCATTAGATTTCTCTTCATCCGTATTTATATTGAAAGAGGATGGGGCCAATGTAAAATTCACCGTGCCATATTCGAGTCGGTATGGTAATACTGAGAAGATTGCAGATGGTACTCCTGCTTTCAGAAATGCCATGATTATGAGCCCCGACGGTGTGATGGCCTATGAATTACGTCATCAACCAGCAGGAAATAATTGGGAGGATAGTAAGATTCCTTATAGCAAATTGACTGTTGATGATATGAAAGCTATCGCAGAGAAAACAGCCGGCGTATTTCGTGGTGATGATCATTCATTATATGCTGGTAAATTTACGTATCCTACGGTTGAAAAAGCGACATGGGATGTCACGTATGCTAAGGATGCACCAATGGTGGGGAGCCTTAATTTTACGATGAAAAATACACCGACGATTTCGTATCACGTGGGTTATAATTTTATGCCTAGAAAACAGTTTAGTGTGTTAAAAGCACAGGGTGTTGATAAGGCTAAAGACATAATAATGTCTCCATTGGTAAACTATGTATTACCATCCATTGAACCAGCGAAGGATATACTTTCAAAAAGCAAAGCATTAACAATTAATGGTTTTACATTCTTAACGCTAAAAACAAGTAAAATGACGCGGGTAGATAAAAATGATTCGTATATGTATGTATACGATAGCAATCAGTATAGAGAAGGTATCATGGTGATGCCAGTTGAGGCTGAAGATATACAACATCCAGAGAAGATTTTTCCTAAAGCCGTGCGCAGTATTATCCTAACTGACAAGTATTCGATGCACCAACCAATCCAATTTGCTACCGTATGGAATGATGCTATGTCATCCGTATATATGCAAATTAAGCGCCCTAAAACAACGATATATATGTTGATTTCCCATGATAAACAATACGTATATAATCACTTTATTATGACCTATAATACTAGCTCTTTGGTCGAAAAAGATTTGCGAGATATTGTGCAATATGTAGACACTAATAACAATAAGGACTACTATAATACATTCCAAAGTGGGCTTGGGGCTAAGATGCCAAAAGATATGGCGACGGTTGATATTAAGAATACGAAATAATAGATAATGTAAGGGATCTAAAAATGCCTTGTGAAGTAACTCTCACCATAGGTTAGATTTTTTCATGTAACTATAGGCTCTCTGTTGTGAGGTATACACCTCGCGATAGAGAGCTTTTTGGTATGATGAAAGTTATAGAGAAACCTATTGAATATTAAGCAATTTTCTTTATTTCTTGTAGAAAAAGGCGTATACTATAGATAATAAAATAGAACATATATTTGCGTTAAAAGAGAGGAGGAACTGTTATGAGTGATGATGTAAAAATGTTTGAAGGTAGTCAAATTCGTTCTGTGTGGGATAATGAAAGGGAAGAGTGGTATTTTAGTGTAGTTGATGTGATAGGTTCTCTGACTGAAAGCAATAATCCGCGTGATTATTGGTATCGAGTGAAAAAACGTATGTCAGAAGAAGAACGAAGTGAGTTGTCGACATTTTGTCGACAACTGAAACTTAAGTCGACAGATGGTAAGTCATATAAGACTGATGTCGCTGATATGCAAGGTATTTTTCGTATAATCCAATCTGTGCCTTCGCCTAAAGCAGAACCTTTTAAGATGTGGTTAGCAGAGGTTGGTAAAGAACGTATTGATGAAATCATTGATCCGGAACTCACGATTGATAGGGCTTTAGAATCATATGCTCGTAAGGGATATAGCCGAGAATGGATTAATCAACGATTACAGGCCATTCAGGTTCGTAAAGAATTAACCGATACTTGGCAAGATCATGGTGTTAAAGCTGGTAATGAATATGCTATCTTAACGAATGAAATCTCTAAAGCTTGGTCTGGAATGACGACTAGAGAATATAAGGACTTTAAGGGACTAAAAAAAGAAAATCTACGAGATAATATGTCTACTACAGAACTTATCTTAAATATGTTAGCTGAAACGGCTACAAAGGATATTGCGGAGGCAACTAATCCTCAAGGCTTAGAGGAGAATAAAAAAGCAGCACAAGATGGTGGATCTATTGCTGGTGATGCACGTAAATCTATTGAAGCTAGAACTGGTAAGCCTGTTATTACATCTAAAAACGCTATAGACTTGGGACGACTAATTAGTGATGTGGTGAAACATGATAGATGAACGATTTGAACGGATGAAACGAAAACGTAATTGTAGAGTACATTTTGATGCAGATTCTTTTCAGATATCTGATTGTACAGTAGCACCAGTACACGATATACCTGATGTAATATATGAGAATCAGGAGTTTGATTTTTATGTTGAGTCTACCTATGATGTATATCTGCTTCGCATCATACATAGCCAAGATTGTGTTGTAAGTATTTATCCTGCAAAAGCTGATGGTATCATATATATCGTTAGTTCTATGCCTGTTTCTAAAGATAATATCAAAGAGACTATTCAAAAGATTTTACATGCGTTAGAGAGATATGGTTTTCCGAAACTGAAGAATCCTAAAAGTAGTATTACATTGAATATATAGTTATAGAAAAAATAGTAACGGAAATATCATATTTTAATATGAATACTTAAATAAAAGTTGCATTTTTAAAAATTACAAAACTATATTTGCTTTTATATGAATTACACTGTATACTTTAATTAAAAGATATGCAGTGTAATTTTTTTAAATGCAAAAATAAAGGTGAGATGAATAAAGTATTGAAGAAAGAGGTGACATAATGTATATTCAAAATGTATTTCATAGTAATACAGGTATATCACAGTATCGCATTGAAGAAAGTAATAGTCCTGATGCAAAAGTATATACTTTGTATGGGCAGAATGAATTATATGAAGATCTATATGGTGTACCTGGGTCTATGAGTGATCGGAAACAGATAAAAGTAGATGGAATGGTGCCTGGTGCTATTGCTAAAGAAGGTGATTTATTATTTAGCACAATTTCTGGTGAAGCTACAATAGTAAGTGTGGAACATGATGGCTATGTATTCACACAAAATTATGCTCGTATGGAGCCTATGAGTAGGTTAGTAGATAAAAAGTATATGGCTTATTTGATTAATGAAAATCCATCAATCAAGCGTCAGTTTAAACAAAATCTACAAGGTAGTCAGGTGATACGATACAGTTTAAAGATATTGAAAGAAATTGCGTTACCAGAATTACCACCAATAGAGATTCAACGGGTGATAGGGGATATATACTTTAAGCAATTACTATTACGTTCGTTAAGACAACGGGTAGCCGAAAATACATATCGTTTATCAATTGCTATGTTACAGGGAGTGGAGTAAATGACAGAACTAGAATTTGAACGTCAGCTAATTGAACAATTATCGTCAGGGGTTATTTGTAGTACAGCAAAGCAATTGGGGGACACTACAGCTCCATACGGTAATATGAAAGTGTTTAAAAGCAAATTATGGAAGTATGAGCCAACAATTAAAACGACTGAAGCCTTGTGGGAAAACTTTCGTTCTATTTTGTATCAATTGAATCAAAATCAATTGACGCATCCATTAAGTGATACAGAGTTTAAACAAGTCCAAAAGGTTATCAATGAGCTTTATACACCCTATCAAGCAGGTCAATTTTTATATGGTATAAATGGCGTATCTCAAGTAGAAGTAGACCTTGATGATGGTCGTCACGTATTCTTGACAGTATTTGATCAAAAACAAATTGGAGCAGGTAATACAGTATACCAAGTGGTAAGTCAAATTAAGAGAGAACCACAAATTGCGGGTCGTCCAGAACGTCGTTTTGATACTACACTACTTATTAATGGATTACCAATCATTCAAATTGAGGAGAAATCTGTTAAACATTCTGTTGATGAAGCATTAAATCAAATGCATCAATATATTCAAGAGAAACAGTATAGCGATATTTTCTCAACAGTTCAAATTCTAGTAGCAATGACGCCTAATCGAATTAAATATATGGCGAATACAACGGCTGAGTTATTTAATAAGGACTTTGCGTTTGAATGGCAAAATCCTAATGATAATAAGGTAGTTCGTAATTGGACTACTTTTGCTGATATGTTCCTTAGTATTCCAATGGCACATCAAATGTCTACGTTGTTTACAATTCTTGACGGCACTAAAAATAAACAAATGCTTAAGGTTATGCGCCCTTATCAGGTATATGCTACAAAGGCCGTTTTAAATGAGCTGAAACGTGCAGACTTTGATTTGCCTATTAATAAATTGGGCTATGTATGGCATACTACTGGATCTGGTAAGACTATCACTAGCTTTAAAACAGCATGGTTAGCTAGCCGTATGCCTAATGTAGATAAGGTTATCTTCGTAGTAGACCGTATTGCTTTGACCAAGCAAACTGAAGATAATTATAAAGCATATGATCCGGAAGGCTACATAGATGATAGTGGCAATGTAAGTGGTACACAAAATACAGATGAATTAGAGGATAGATTGGATAAAAATGGTTACGGTATTATTGTTACATCTGTACAAAAGTTAAATACTCTTATTAAACGTAAAAATTTTGTGGCACCTAAGAAAAAATTTGTATTCATTGTCGATGAGGCTCATCGTTCCACTGGTGGTGAAAGCTTTGAAGAATTGCAAAAGGTCTTTAAAGGCGCTGCATGGGTAGGTTATACAGGAACGCCTATGTTTGATGAAGTAGTTGGTAAAAAAGGCACTAAGACTCATGAAGTATTTGGCAAATTACTCCATGCGTATACGATTCGTGAAGCTATCGCCGATAAAAATGTATTAGGGTTCAAGGTGGATTTTGAAACTACTATTGCAGAAGACCAAATGAAGCAAGAGTATTTACCAAAATTCTATAAGGCACAGCATCCTGATTGGAATGAACAAGATATTGAACGTAAAATCGCTAATCTTACTGATAATGATATGGATGATATGATTGAACCTAGTTTCTATGATAATAATCCTAATCATGTACGATTAGTTGTGGAAGATATCTTTAAAAATTGGCGTAACCGTTCTAATGATGGTGCCTATAACGCTATGCTTACGACACATGTAGGTGGTAACCGTCCAAGTACGCCGATGGCATTGATGTACTTTGATGAATTTGAACGTGTTAATCAAGAACGAGCAGCACGAGGTTTACCTACGCTGAAAGTTGGTGTTACGTTCAGCATGAGTACGAATAATAGTGATAACCAGTTAACGACAAATGATGGTTTATTACGAGCAATGAATCATTATAATAAGATGTTTGGCACAAACTTTGGGTTAGATGATGTATCGGGGTATACACAAGATTTGACCACACGATTAAATCGAACCGCAGAAGATGGGCAATATTTAGATATTGTTATTGTTGTGGACCAACTATTAACTGGTTTTGATGCTCCTAAAATGAATACACTATATGTTGACCGTACATTGAAAGATGCATTATTGATTCAGGCTTATTCCAGAACAAACCGCATTGCTGATAATCAAGGGAAACCATGGGGTCGTATTGTTAATTATAGATGGCCAGCTAAGAACGAAGAACTCATGAATCGTGCATTAAGTATCTATGCTAATAAAGCTTCCGCTGATGTACAAGAAACATTGATAGATACAAAAAAATTAGTAGATGCTGGTGTTTTAGCAAAATCTTTCAAAGAGCAATTTGAAGAGGTCAAACATGTAGTAGATCAATTAGCGGATATTACAGATACTCTCACAGAAGTACCAGCGAGTGAAGCGAAACAAGAAGAAATGTTTAATCTTATGCGGACCTATAGTTCAGGAATGTCTAAATTAAAACAATATGATCCAGAAACGGTTAATGGTGAGGATATTGGTTTTGACTATGATAATCCAAATGAACTTGTTACATTGCTTGGCATGACACCTGAGCAAGAGGAAATACTGACTACATCTTTGTATAATGATTTAAAAGAACGAATTGCAGAAATACATGATGTACCTGTAGCACAAATTGAATTACGTATGATTCATGTTAAAGATGTTAGCGTTAATTATGATTATTTAACCGAATTGGTAGAAGCATTGATGAATGCAGTGCATGAGGATCGTATGGATGCAGCCGCTGACTATCGAGATAAGATTAGTGATTTTGCTATGGCCTTGGAGGACCGTCAATATGCAAAACAAATTAATAACGCTGCTGATGCCATTTATCGTGGTAACTATCCTCCTGAAGGTCATGAAGTAACATATCCAGTTCAATTAAAATCTAGTTTAGATATTATACATGATGCTAATACCCTGATTGTGAAGGATAATATCTTTGATTTCCGTTTAAAATGGGGCATTATTGATGTTATTAGTAATGATGAAATTTTAGAACTATTTGGACGCCATACTGCAGGTAAACAAGACCTTGATAGTACGGGTCGAATTAGTCAACTAAAGAAAGATGCGCGTAAAGAATACCAAGTTAAGGCACAAGATAAAGAAGTGGCTACACTTAATAAGATTACATATGGTAATGAATTAGTTGCTGCATTATATAAATTTGCGGATTCTTATGTTAATGAAAGGTAGTGTTGTTATGGTAAAAGGAAAGAGGGGTTGCGATGAGTAAGGAAAAACGGAGCGTACCTAAGTTACGTTTCCCTGGATTTACTGAAGATTGGGAACAGTGTAAGTTAACTTCTTTTACACAACGCGTAAAAGGTAATGATGGGAGAATGGATTTACCAACTTTGACAATATCTGCTTCAGAAGGTTGGTTAAATCAAAAGGATAGATTCTCAGCAAATATTGCAGGTTCTGAACAAAAGAATTACACATTATTACGTCAAGGTGAATTATCATATAATCATGGTAATTCAAAGTTAGCTAAATACGGAGTAGTATATGTTTTAAAAGACTATAAAGAAGCTTTAGTTCCAAGGGTCTACCATAGTTTTAAAGTCGATGAATCATATGATGCACTATTTGTTGAATATTATTTTTCAACAAAGCGTCCTGATCGAGAATTAGCGAAATTAGTTTCTTCTGGAGCTAGAATGGATGGCTTATTAAATATAGGATATGATGAGTTTACTAATATATCGATCTCCGTACCAACATTTAGCGAGCAAAGGCAAATTGTAGCATTATTAAGAAGATTCGATAAATTTATTACCCTTCATCAG
>CAKPXN010000039.1 GCA_934202095.1 uncultured Veillonella sp. | reverse complement strand
GACGTTGTAGACGTTGCTGCTATCGCTGCTGTTGAAAGCATCTAATAGCTGCATAATTTCATATATAAACATATGTCGTATATGTTTTGATATGCTGAAAGCTGGCTCTATGAGCCAGCTTTTTTGTATGTCATATAGGTTTGTATATTCTCTATCCCGTAGCTTTTATATTAGTTGATGGGTATTCTCAGATTTGTAGCCACTGCGACAGACAGAATCTATAATTTAGCTTATAGTGTAGCTACAAAGTAAATTCGTTTGGGTTACATCATTGGAGGTGTATCTTATGAGTGTAAATACTATCAATAAATCTATGACTGTTGCTGATGCGGTAAAGGTAAATCCAGAATTGATGGATGTGTTGGCGAAGGATGGTATCGACTTTTGCTGTGGTGGAGGACATCCCTTGGCAGAGGCCATTGAGGCTAAAGGTAAAGATGTAGATGAATACATCGCTATGTTGAATACTGTTCAACGAGTACAGAAGTCCTCTCGTGCAGAGGTGCTTAACTATTCTAAAGAACAATTGATTGATTACATCGTTCATAACTATCATCGAGAACAATTGGATATGATTGATGAAATTGACCAAGGCTTGGCAAAGCTCCTCAATGTACACTACGACCATCATGGTGCAGAGTTGACAAAAATCTATCAAACTTTCCTTCAATTGAAATTAGCCCTTGTTCCTCATTTCCGTCATGAAGAACATGTGGACTTTCCAGAGTTTATAGCGGGTAAACCTGTAGCTTTTGATGAACTCCGTGCCGAACACGAAGCTGCAGGTGTACTTTTAGAATCCCTAAGTGCATTGACTAATCATTATGCAGCTCCAGCAGATGGATGTGCCACCTATGTTTATGTGTTTAAAACGATGAAAGCCTTAGAAGAGGGCCTTCACGAACATATCTTTTTAGAAAACTCGGTTTTGTTTGAGATGCCGTAAGATGTAAATATGGTATTTGTATAAATAGATAGGAAAGGTGTATCATTAAACTAAGAATATATGATTGATTTATATAATCAATATATTAATTTACTTGTATAAGAGGTCGTAAAAAGGAGAGAACCATGATTTCTGTATTCGATACACATCCTATAACATTTGAGGGGAAAAATCGCACCTTAACGATTAGCTATAATGGCGTACTTTGTAAAGATGCCAATGGTCAGGTCATAACTGACATTGATTTTGACGATGTAAATGAGCTATATCTTACAAGATATCTAAATTCAAATTCTAACTATACGATTACCTTTAGAGATCATAATTGGAAAAATATTGAAGGTCAAGATTTAGATACAGACCGTACAGATAATGGCGGTCATAATATTCGTGAAACAAAAGCAATCATTGCCGCTTTTGCTCGTCATAAATTGACAGCGGATTTTCCTGCGAATTTAGACACACTTCAATTGCCATTAGATTACTCCTACATGGGTAAACGAGAAATTACCATTAAAAACGGTGTTATCTCGAATGGTAAGATAGATATTCCTATTAATGAAATTCGTCGCGTAATATGTGCCTCTAATGGTACAATTAGTAAATTATTAGTCTATAAGGAAGAAAAACCTAGCTCCTTCTTTAAAAAGATTTTCGACAAATGTGATATGAAAATCACCCTAAATGCCATTACGTTGCCATTATTAGAAGCTATCGTAACACGCAATACAGGTCATGGCATCGACTTCTCCCGCGGTAATGGTTTTGATCAAAAGGATTCCAATTATATCATCATTCGCTACCTTGACTCTGGATTCTTCCTTGAAAAAGATGGTACATTGCCTACAGAATGGCAAAAAACTGCTGCAGAAACAACGGCTAAATTTAATTACGATGTAAATCAACTTATTTAGGGATAAACTTAATATATAAATAAGAGCCTCTATGGATTCCTTACTGGTGAAGGAATGTTCATAGAGGCTCTTTTATAGTTGTTTTTAGTCTATAATCTTGCTATTTACTTACATTAGTTCTTGTCTTCGAAGATAAATCCAGTCATAGATAATGTGCCCGAATTATAGCTTTGATTAAAAATAGTAGGTTTTGCACCTTCACTAGCGCCCATAATATAAATTAATGGTAGGTAGTGATCTGGTGTAGGTGCTGCATAGCTAGCATGAGGATGTACTGTGTAATTAACAACAGTATCTACATCATTTTCTAAGACTGCCTTAGATATATATTGGTCAAACTCAATGGTAGCAGCAGTGCCGGATGGATTATTCCATTCCAACAGTCTTAGATTATGTACGATGTTGCCGCTACCCATGATGAGATATCCTTCATCGCGTAATGATTGAAGTTTTGTACCTAGTTGATACATTTCGTTAGGGCTTAAGTGTTTGTTGATAGATAATTGAACAACTGGTATCGATGCATCAGGGAACATGTGAACTAATATAGTCCACATACCGTGGTCAATACCCCACGTATCATTGATAGAAGCAGAGTTACCCAGTAATTGTTGTACTTTGTTTGTTAAAGTGCTGTCACCCTTGGCCGGATACACCACCTCATAAAGTTCTTGAGGGAAGCCGTACATATCGTAAATCTGCTTTGGATTCTCTGCGTTTTGAATGTACGTACCATCTGTGTACCAATGGGCTGAAATAGCTAGGATGGCCTTTGGTTTGCCGTAATTGTTGATTATATTTTGGCCTATAGTTTTAAATGTATTTGTTGTTTCTGTATGTTCTAAAGCCATCATAGGACTGCCGTGGCCTACGAATAGTGTTGGCATGCGTTTCATTAGAGCTGACCTCCTTTAGTATTATTGTAATATCCTCATTATATAGAGGCGCCATTATTTTGAATAGTAGAATTATTCAGGATAGGTACTATCAAAAATGATAGAATCGTGATATTTACTGGGATAAAAATTTTCAAAAAGTTTTGTACCCTAAAAAATGATACTATAAAATGCTTGCCATACTATAAATTTGTGATATGATTTGAATAACGTTATATACATAGAAAAGGAGAATAACAATGGCAGAGCAACTTGTAAATGTTCATGATTTGGTGGGCCGCTGTCCTTTTGCAACGAGTCAAAAGTTATTAGCTGGCAAATGGTCTTTATTGATCATGCACGAATTATCTGAAGGTCCTGTGCGCTTCCGTGAGTTAGAGCGCCGATTACATCCAATTACGCAAGCCACACTTACTAGAGCATTGCGCCAAATGGAAGATGATGGTTTAGTACATCGTGAAGTATACAGTACCATTCCTCCAAAGGTAGAATATAGCCTTACCGAAGTAGGTGCAGGGTTTAAAACCGTTCTCTCATCCCTTGAAAAATGGGGTAACCAATATATCGACTACATGAAAGCCGCTGGCCGCATCTAAGAAATGCCAGCGGCATTTCTTATCCCTGTTTCACCAAAATTGATTCGTATTCTTTATTATACCTAAATGTTTCTAATATACTGAGTGTAGGAAGGCCCTGTTTTCAAAAAACGACTTTTCTCTTCAATCTCAATTCGTATTCTTTATTATACCCAAATTCGACTAGGGCTTTATGTAGACGAACCTGCTCCCTAAAAATCGACTTTGGCCCTGGCCCAAAGGGACAGACCCGGCCGGTGGAGATTTTTAGGGAGCAGGTTCGTCATCTTAAACGTACTAAGCCGAAATATGGTATAATAAAAAATACGAATGATATAAATTCTCATTAGGTAAGAGGTATTGATAACGATGTTAGATGTAACATTTCTCGCACACAGTGGCTTCCTAGTAGATGATGGCAAGCGTTGCTATGTGTTTGATTATTATAAGGATCCAAACAATATTGTTTGGCAATTGGCAAAGCGTGGCCGTGAGTTGTGGTTTTTTATAAGTCATGTTCATGCGGATCATTTCAATCCATCTATTACGGAATTCGATGGTCCACAAACACGTTATATTTGCCATCAAGATGTGCCATTAGAGGGCAAGGTAAGAAAATGCATTACTATGCGTCCTGGCCAAGATGCGACACTTGATGATGTAGGGATTCATATGTATGGCAGCACCGATGAAGGCGGTTCTTTCTATATAAAGACCAATACTGCTAACATTGACTCAGATTCCATTTTCCACGCCGGCGACCTTAATTGGTGGCATTGGCTTGGTGATACGCCGGAAAATAATGCAGATGCAAAGCGCATGGCTTGGCGTGAATTTAAGGAACTAGAAGGTCTATCCGCAGATGTGGCGATGTTCCCTGTAGATAATCGCTTAGAAGATGCTATGGAATGGGGCGCCATTGAATTCTTACGCCGCGTACAGGTGAAAAAGGCGTTTATTCCTATGCATCTAAATGGCCCACTATGGACACCATCCGTGTATTTTAAAGCCCTTTTTGATGATGTACCGATTTGGGAACCTCAAAAGGAAGGCGATGAATGCATATTTTAAGTGACCCTCTAGGTCACTACGTTATATGGGGAGAGTCTATATACGTAATTGAGTAAGTTAGGATCAAGTGATGATGAAAACAAAACCAGTGGCAACCACGCTGTTGATTGTCATGGCTATCATATTTTTAATTTCATACCCACATAGGCATGATGCACTTTGGGCGTTTATCATGCACGTTTCAGGAGCCGCTATGATTGGTGGTCTAGCGGATTGGTATGCAGTGACAGCACTCTTTACAAAGCCATTAGGTATTCCTTTCAAAACGGCTATCTTGCCGCGCAGTAAAGAACGGCTCATACAGATTGGTCGCACCATGCTCAGCGAAGAACTGCTTCGAGTGCCACAGATGTACTATGCTATTAAACGGGAACGCGTTATGGTGCGCATCATCGAATATGGCATGAGTGATGCTGGCCAACAACAGATGAAAGACATCCTCTATGGTGTGGGGAGTCAGGTGCTATCCCATATGGATATTGAGCCGATGCGTAAGGAGATTAATAAGGCTGTTTATAAAGGGGTATCCAATTGGAAAGCCACACCTCTCGTTATTCTATTCGGTCGTTGCATGTTGGAACGCCATACGGCTAGTGTGTTTTGGCTCTATTTTAATCGAACTTGTCAGCGTGTTATCGCGTCAAATCAGGTGTATCCATATTTGTATCGTGTCATGCTAGATATTATGAAAACCTATACTAAGGATTCATTTATGCGTGAACTAGCCATTGCCTTTGGTGGGGATGGGCTTTCACCTGAACGATTAGTTGATACGGTACAGAAAAAAGCAGTTCAGTTTTTAAAGGATAATGAAGATATTGACTCGCCATTGGGACGCTATATATGGGGGCAGGCCATTAAATTTTTCAATAATTTGGAAACTAATGAAGAATGGCAGGCTTTCATCGAAGAACATAAGGATCAATGGGTTAAAATGGTCCTTGAAGAATGGGAAGGCAAGCTCATCGATGGGGATACGCTCGATTGGGTACGCCTCATGGATATCGTGATGGAACGATTGAATATATTGGGTAGCGAAATTCTTCTCAATCCGGATAAGCAGGCGCCGTTCGAACGGTTTTTCTTGTTGCGCAGTATTCCGTGGTTACAAAAACTAAACCCTCTCATCGACCGTGTAGTGGGCGAAGAACTATCTCGCTACTCACCGGATGAGATAACCCAAATTGTACGGGGCAAAATGTATTATGATTTACAAATGGTCCGTATCAATGGCTCCCTTGTGGGGGCTGTCCTCGGCGGTTTATTTTACGGCATAACCCTTATCATTAAGGGGGTGATTGGATGATTCGCTATTTCAAATCGCTTACCTTAAAACAGCGTGCTAACCGAATTTTGGGGCTTATGGCCATCCTATATTGCTTCGTGTTTATCGGTCAGTTTTTCTATGATGGTGAAAGTTGGTATCAGCCGCTCTATTGGGCGGTACAATCTGCCCTCATCGGTAGTGTGGCGGACTGGTTTGCGGTGACCGCATTATTCCGTAAGCCTTTAGGATTTCCCTATCATACGGCCTTGATTCCACGCAATAAGGAACGCCTTATCAATGGTGTGATTAAGCTTGTAGAAACGAAGATGCTTACCCGTGATCGCTGTCAGGTGCTATTGGAAAAGGTACAATTCGTACCATTATTTGAAAAATTCTTACTATCACCTGAGGGGCAACGGGCGGCACGTCTCGTTATTCATCAGGGGTTACATCTGTTGTGGAAATCTCAAACTACTGAAGAATGGTCACAATGGGGGGCTAAACGCATTCGTGCATTGCTAGAAAAACATTCCCTCGTACCTGTGTTAAAGCACGTATTACTAGATTTATGTGAACACAATCGCTATGAAGGCATGGTTGTACAGGTCTTGAATGTGATTCAAGAGCGTATCAATCACCCTGCCATGGTCACCTGGCTTACGGCTGTCGTTGCAGAGGAAGCGCATAAGAAAAAACGAAAGGGATTCCTTTCTGATTTTCTGATTTCCTTGTCCGAGGCTACTGATGTTGTCAATTATCGGGAAATGGCAGAGGCCATTGTTACAGAGGCGTATGCCATGTTGGAAAACTGGAAACGCCCTAATAGCCCAGAGCGAACCGCATGGCTCCGTCAGTGGGTAGATCCGATTCGTCACATAGAGGAAAATCATGTGGTCTGCGATGCTCTTGATGAGGCTTGGGAACGTTGGATACGAGAGCAAGATTGGGAATCTATCATTGAAAATCATTTATGCCCATACGTTGAGGAGTTACTCGTTGAAGGTGATGAAAATGGCGAAACGCCAGCTCAAGTTCTTGTAAATATCGCCATTGAACTATGGAATGTATATGGTCAATCTGAAGACTTGCGTAATCGTATTGAAAACACCTTACATGATATCGCTCGATATGTGTTGGAACAGGGCTATGACCTCATTGAAACCATCATACGCCAAGTGCTTGGAGGCCTAAGTACCGATAAATTTATCTACTTTATCGAGTCCAAGGTAGAGGATGACCTCAGCTGGATTCGTATCAATGGTGCCATTGTAGGCGCTGTGGCCGGTTTTGTAGCATGGCTATTCCTTGAATATGCTTATATGCCATTATGGGCGCTACTAAGTTAATATCTTCTATGGATTATATTAGAATCATCTATACGTAAAATACCCTCCTACATGTGTTCTCACATCGAGAAACACCATGTAGGAGGGTGTTTTGTATATATGATTCAATTATTCTATCAATGTATCCGATAACGGCAATGTGATAGAAAAGGTGGTAAATACACCTGGTTGACTCTTAGCCGTGATGGTACCGTGATGCAAATGAACAACCTTATCTACAAAGTATAGGCCTAGACCTATACCGTGATTAGATTTTTTATTACGAGATTGCTCCGTTTGATACATGCGATTGAAAATCTGTGAAAGATTATCTTGTTCGATGCCAATACCATTATCGGTAACCTCGATGATCAAGTACAAGTTATTGCGCTTAGCCGTAACATTAATCGTCGATTTTGTAAATTTGATGGCGTTATCGATAAGATTGGTCACAGCGCGACGCAAGGACACTTCGTGGCCCGTAATAACTAAATCATCATCGATATCCAAGTTGATGGTGATTTGCTTTTCTGCACACAAGCGGGTGTAATCATGTACCATATTTATTAACATAGTACTTACATCCACAGGGGCTACGTTCATTTCGTAGTTATTTTCTAACCGTGCCACATCCAATAGTTGCGATACGAGAGAAGACATGAATTTAGCTTGCTCTAGAATATGCTTTAATCCTTCTTGCATTTCCTCAGGCGTGCGCGCATATTTGATGGCGTATTCGCTTTCAGCTTGGATAACGGCAATAGGGGTACGCAATTCATGAGATACGTCAGAACTGAACTGCTTTTCCCGATTGGATGAATCTTCGAGACCGGATAACATGCGGTTAAAGGTGGTCGTTAATTCATAAACCTCATCCTTTGCAATTTCTGGCAATTCAATACGGCGACTCAAGTCATTATTTTTACCGATAACCTTAGCCGTATGTGTCAGTTTGCGTAGTGGCTTCAATCCTTGTTTTATGAATAGATAACCGCCGATAGACGAAACGAGTAAGGCTACGATGGTAACAAGCAACAGTGCATAAATGGTATTGCTGTTTCTATCGGTAATCTTTTGACTTGTAATAGCCCGTAAGAATCCGCGGTAGTTAGGCGCGTTGATAGGTACATCGTAATAGTAGAATGTTGTACCATTGGCTTCTACCTCACCAATCTGGCCCAGTGATAGACTGGACTGATTTGGGAATCCATCTGGTAAATATCCTTTTGTGATGAGACCATCTTGTGTGTAGACTAAATAGAATGTGCCATCTTCATAAGGCTTAAACTTGCGAATATCCGTAGACATCATGAGCGTTTGTTGCTGCAATCGATCGCGAACCTCTGCGTTGTGAGCCGTTCCAATGTAGTTATAGTAGAAAATGGACATAGAAATCAGAAGGGTAGCCAAGAATAAGGTGTACCACAACATGATTTTAAAGGTCAGTGGAATGCGATTCCATAAGTGCTTGATAGCACCTGACATAGAATTAAGGTCGTGACCTTGTTCCTTAGTTTTCTGTTTTGAGGACATATCCTACTCCACGAACGGTTTGAATCAATTTCACATTTTCATCCGTGTCAATCTTTTTACGTAGATCTTTAATATATACATCAATTAGATTAGAGTAGCTTTCATAATCGTATTCCCAAACATGATCGAGAATTTGTTGACGAGATAATACGATGTTTTCATTACTTGCTAAATAATACAATAAATCAAATTCTTTAGCTGTCAACGTAATCGCTTCGCCATCGCGTTTTACCGTACGTTGAGGAACGTTGATTGTCAATGGGCCAACCTTGATATCGTTTTGTGCATGACGTGCATTACGACGAGCTAACGCATAAATACGAGCCGTTAGTTCCTCTAAATCAAATGGTTTTACGAGATAATCGTCAGCGCCCGTGTTGAGACCTGTAACCTTATCTTGTAAGGAATCCTTCGCTGTTAATAATAAAACAGGTGTTGTATTACCTTCGTTACGCATTTGAGCCAATGCGCTAATGCCATCCAATACAGGCATCATGATATCCATAACGATAACATCATAGCTAGATGTGTTTACATAATCGATAGCTTGTTGACCGTTGAAACATGTATCGACAGTCATATTTTCAGCACGTAAATATTTGGCCGTAATACCATTCAGCATTTCTTCGTCTTCTACAAGTAAAATCTTCATATGTTTGTTCTCCTTATGTATGATTAAATTATATAACTCTCTCTTAATACAACTTAATTACTAATCAGTTTCCATTTTTGTGAAAGCTGCAACACATTAGTAATTAAATTAATATTAACATATTTAAGCTATATTATATAACTAATTTATCTATTATCATACCTTATACAAATGGAATGAGTAAAAAATGAATGTAATAAATGGTATAAGCCTATATATTCATATATATATACTATATAAATGCCACTATATAAGTTTTGTCTAGCATAATTAGATTTTGTAAAATGAAGTATATCGAAGATTGCCATTTACGCATAGATAAGGGGGATTTTACTGATTTTGAAAGACGTAAGGAAAATCACAATAAAAACTTATGATAATGATTATCAAGAGTTAAAAGTATACTAAAATCGAGAGGTTTTAATATACATAAGCTATTTAAAATCCGTGTAATTTTAGTAGGAATTTAAAAATTTTGATACCTACAGATGGGCTTTTTGGAGTGATACAACCGGTAAAACATAGTATTTATTGGACTCATCTAGTTAGCTGTATAGTAAAAAATTCGGAACCGAACTGATATAAATGATATACAGAAAAATAAATAGAATTGCATTTGCACATAATCAGATTATTCAAGTTTTATCTGTTAAAACTTGAATTGATACAGAGTATCAATTAGATTCATTGAAATTAATTATGCATAATAAGATTTAGACATACGGGGAAATGCTAACTATAATTATATGTAAAGCTATAAGAAATATCGCACAAGTGTGAGATTTTTCTTTAAGGAAAAATGATTAGGTTATCAAAAATTTTTATAAGGTTTTTGAATCTAGATAGTCTAAGAAATTTTCTTTTTATAGGTAGTTATGAGGAGGTCATTATGGAACAGTTTGATGTTCTAGTAGTAGGTAGCGGTGGCGCTGGTCAACGCGC
>CAKPXN010000038.1 GCA_934202095.1 uncultured Veillonella sp. | reverse complement strand
AATGAAATGATTACCTGCTGTTCAGATGGTACACGTCCGGTAATCTTCAAAATCGAGCGAGTTGATTACGAATAAGATATTGATAACTTCTAGTTTATCTGATTAATGTAATTTGAACTTATGGAGGGAGTAATGAATAAGATAACTTGCATATGTTTAGGTGTTAGAGACATGGAAAAATCAATAAAGTTCTATAGAGATGGTTTAGGATATAAGACTGACTGTAAAGAAAATAATCCGCCAGTAATATTTTTTGATACGGCAGGGACAAAATTTGAACTATTTCCTTTGGAACAATTAGCAAAAGATATTGATGAAAATAATCCACCAGCGGGAAATGGATTTGCCGGGATTACATTAGCTTACAATGTTGAACATAAAGAAGATGTTGATAATGTCATTGAATTAGTACGAAATGCTGGTGGAAAAATTGTAAAAGAACCACAAGATGTTTTTTGGGGTGGTTATCATGCATATTTTGCTGATCCAGATGGATATTACTGGGAAGTTGGATGGGGTCCAAACTTTAAGTTTGATGAAAAGGGATTATTGAAATTTTAGTAGTTAATCTTGCTCAGACGTGGCTTCGGCATCAGCTTATTATAGACTTAGAATCATGCTGTAACTAGTATTATATAGGCATTTGTTCTTTTAGTGATATAATTACTTAATAAATGTTGTTTGTTACGTAGGGAGTTGTATTATGAAAAAGGTTGTATGTGCGTTAGCTATGTTAGCTTTTATAGGTTCTATTAATGTTGTCTCCGCAGATGATTTGATGCGGTTCCGTCTTAATGGTAACTCTATTTATGACCAGCCTTATGGTGACCGAAATGAGTTTCCATGTCCTGATAGGCTTGGTAGTTGTACTATAACTGATAGCGATTATAGAAGCACGCGCAAAGGTCAATCGCTAGAGGTGTTTGATACTGTATATGAGGCCAAGCAACATTTAAACTTTAAACCGCAGTTGTCAGGTGGAGTAGAGGGACTCCGCCCTGTACATGTATCTATTGTGGATCATGATGTACTACAAGTCGTGTATGCCTATCATGAGCTTTTAAAAGGGAAATACTTTGACCGTGTAGATGATATGCCAAAGTATATTAAATATCGTGTATCTACTTTATCTGGTAATATCGCAGGTGACTATAAGGATTACGTGCCTCAGAAAACAGAGGTTGTAAATGGCGTGACCGTGACCTATCGAATGGTGGATAACTCCGTATACCTAGCATCTTGGGAATATGCGGGGCAGAACCATGTGTTCTTATTTAATGAGCCGGTTTCTGTTGAGCAGGCTGAGGAAATGATTAACAGTGTAAAATATTGAAAAAAGACTAAATGTGTAGTATATTATAGATAGGCAATTGATAGTTGTGCAATTAACTACAAAATCCCCCGGAGCTGCAACTCCGAGGGATTTTTTACATTATTACGCTAATGTTAGAGCGTTGGGCTAGTTGCTAAATAAGAAGGCTAGAAAAGCGTCTAACCACTTGCAAATGTAGTAGGCGAATACATTTACCATGACGGATAGCCAAAATTGATAGTTGTTGTGCAATAACTACACCCCCTTTCTGTTGCCAGATTAGGGTTAGCAACACTTATAGTATAGCAAAATATATGTTACACAAATAGTGATATACAAGCCTCTTTGTTGTGATTAATATTAAAAATTATGGAGCTTATATGAACACAGAAAATTACAAAGTTTCAAAGTTGCCATATATAGAAAATGCTAGCAATAAGATAATGGAAAAGTACCAAATACGCACACAATATGAAACAGAACCACCTCATGGAGATGCGATATTTTCAATTTCTATAAAAGATAAGGTGTTACCATTTTGGATATATGGTAGAGATGTTACGTTCATAGGTAGTAGCATGGTTATGGTGGAGTCTGTACAATGTAAAACCTGGAATCCTATAGAAACTGTGATTATCGATTTAGATAATGAAGTATATGCTAATGTAAAGGAATGGTATACAGATATTGTGTTTGTTAATAATCGAATAGAGTTAAGTAATCAAGTGGTAAAAATGGAAAAATTAATCTTGAATAGTTTTGATGATTTATTGTGGCTTGAATTATAAACTGCGTATTATCTTCATTGACTAACATATAATGAATTGCTATTCTATATGTGACAAGGGATGTCAATATGTGACATAGTCTCATATGAACGAAAAAATAGCAGGGCGGCCACCCTGCTATTTTTATTGTCCTATATTGACTCAGTAAAACTTCATCATATCCTAATTGACATTACTCTATAGAATAAAGTACAATATTTTTATATCTTAAATACAAGCTATGAATGGGTATAAAGGTTTACAAATCCTGCTTTCAGAGAGTTGCCGGTTGGTGCGAGGCAATAGAGGTTGTATGCTGACACTCTCCCGTGAGCTTTGATGGCGAATACAGCAGTAGTCATCGACGGTGGTGCCGTTATAACCGAAACGAGTCCCAATTAGGGTGGTACCGTGTTATGTATATAACGCCCCTTTGAGTAACGACAGTTGCTCTGAGGGGCTTTTTTTTATAAAAGTTTAGTCAACCGCTACGTGGCCGAATTAAAGTGGTGCCCTGACGCTCCAGCTAGCTTAACGGTCTTCGGCCTAGGGCCTTGACCTACTAAAGTCGCTTACGAGCACGCACTTTAATTCTACGTTTTGTTTGATTAAACTTTCATAAATGTTAGATAGGAAAGTATGTATTCAGGACGATAACGGTCTTCGGCCTAGGGCCTTGACCTACTAAAGTCGCTTGCGAGCACGCACTTTAATTCTACGTCTTGTTTACTAAGCTTTTACAATAAATCGCTACAATGAATTGTTAATTAATGATAGGAAAAAGGTGGAAATTATGGATCAAAATCGCGTATATTTCTTTGATACAACCCTTCGTGATGGGGAACAAACACCGGGCGTTGCACTTCGCACACCAGAAAAGGTAGAGATTGCGAAAGGTCTTGTACGCCTTGGTATCGATGTTATTGAGGCTGGTTTTCCTGCCGCGTCTCCTGGGGATTTTGAAGCGGTGCAAACTATCGCACGTGAGGTGAAGGGGACAACAATTTGTGCATTGGCACGGGCTAATGAGAAGGACGTTATCAAGGCTATAGATGCATTGAAGGATGCGGAGCGCAGTCGTTTACATGTGTTCATCGCTATCTCCGAGATCCATATGCAATATAAATTAAAGATGACTCGTGAACAAGTACTAGATAAGGTTAAAGCTATTCTAGAATTGGCTAAAGGTAAGGTTGATGAAATCGAATTCTCTGGCGAAGATGCATCTCGTGCAGACTTAGATTTTGCTTGCCAAGTATATGGCACAGCTATTGCTGGTGGTGCAACAATCATTAATGTACCAGATACAGTGGGTTACATGATGCCTCAAGAGTTTGCTTCTAAGATTCGTTACATTAAAGAACATACACCTGGTATTGAAAATGCCATCATTTCCGTTCACTGCCATGATGATCTTGGTCTTGCGAATGCTAACTCCTTGGCAGCCATCGAAGCCGGTGCTCGTCAAGTAGAATGTACGGTAAATGGTCTTGGTGAACGTGCTGGTAACGTGGGCATTGAAGAGGTTGTGATGTCTCTTAAAACACGTCATGACTATTTCCACGATTTACAAGTGAATATCGATACAAAACAATTCACAAAATTATCTAAATTAGTAAGCCGCTTAACAGGCGTGGCAGTACCTCCAAATAAAGCAATCGTTGGTTCCAACGCCTTCGCTCATGAATCTGGTATCCACCAACATGGCATGCTTAATAACCCTGAAACATATGAAATCATGACGCCTGAATCCGTAGGCGCTGAAAAGACGAATATCGTTCTTGGTAAACACTCCGGTCGTCATGCTTTCGAAGACCATTTGAAAAACTTGGGCTTCCATCAAACTTTCACAGAAGAAAAAATCAACGACCTATTTGCTAAATTTAAAGATTTGGCAGATAAGAAAAAACATGTATACGACGATGATATCATCGCCCTTGTTGTGGAACACATGGATCACAAAAAAGCATTCGAACTCGTTTCTCAGCATTATCAATTGGGCGAAAAGGGCTATGCCTATGCTGACGTTCGCCTTAATACACCAGATGGTGAAAGAGCCGATGCTGCCGTTGGTGATGGCCCAGTTGATGCATCCCTTAAAGCGGTTGAACGTGTGGTTGGTATGCCAATCAGTTTGAAAGATTACCAAATTCGCGCCATCACAGCTGGTAAAGATGCCCTTGGGGAAGCAACCCTTAAGGTTGAATATAACGGTCGCATTTTCCACGGTCGTGGTATCAGCACCGATATCGTTAAATCAAGTGTGAACGCATATATTAATGCAGTTAATTCTATTTTCCTAGCTATGGAGCTAGAACAACAGGAGGAAGAATAATATTATGGGTATGACCATTACTGAAAAGAACATGGCTCGCCACGCAGGTCTTGATGTGGTAAAACCAGGCCAAATCATCGAGTGTAATTTGGACGCTGTGTTGATGAACGACATCACATTCCCACCAGCACTTCGCGAATTTAAAAAGATTGAGAAACCTGTATTCGACCGTCATAAAATCTACTTGGTGCCTGACCATTTCACACCAAATAAAGATATTCAATCCGCTACACAAGCGAAAGTCATGCGCGATTTCGTACGCGAACATGGCATTACAAACTACTTTGAAGTAGGCCGCATGGGTATTGAGCACGTTATCTTGCCAGAAAAAGGTCTTATCGGTCCTGGCGAAATGATGATCGGTGCGGACTCCCACACTTGTACATATGGTGCGGTAAATGCATTCTCCACAGGCGTTGGCTCTACGGATGCAGGCGTTGCGATGGCAGAAGGTAAGACTTGGTTCAAAGTGCCTGAAACCATTAAGGTTGAGCTTATCGGTAAACCTAACAAATGGGTAACTGGTAAGGACGTAATCCTTGACCTAATCGGCAAAATCGGTGTAGACGGTGCTCGTTACATGGCCCTTGAATTCGCTGGCAAAGGCGTGAAACATATGACTATGGCTGATCGCCTCACAATCTGCAACATGGCTATCGAAGCGGGCGGTAAATGTGGCGTATTCCCATATGATGAAATTACTGAAGAATATATTAAAGGTCGTGTGAATCGTCCTGTAGAACCTATTAATGCTGATCCTGATGCGGTGTATGCGCAAACAGTGACAATTGACTTGGCTAAATTGCAACCAGTTGTGGCGTTCCCTCATTTGCCATCCAATACGCATTACATCAACGAAATCGACAAGGACATTAAGATTGACCAAGTTATTATCGGCTCTTGTACAAATGGCCGTTATGAGGACTTAGTGGCAGCTGCGGAAATCTTTAAAGGTCGCAAGGTGGCTCCATTCGTTCGTTGTATCGTAATTCCTGGCTCTCAAGATGTATACGACCAAGCGATGAAAGATGGTTTGCTAGACATCTTCATCCAAGCTGACTGCGCGGTGTCCACGCCAACATGTGGTCCTTGCCTAGGCGGTTACATGGGGATCATGGCAGCTGGTGAAAGAACCGTTTCCACTACAAACCGTAACTTCCGTGGTCGTATGGGTCACGTTGATTCTGAAGTATATTTGGCAAGCCCTTACGTGGCAGCAGCAAGTGCTGTATTAGGCCGCATTGCAGGCCCTGAGGAGGTTTAATATGGATTTTGAAAGCAAAAAAATCTGGCGCTACGGCGACGATGTAGATACAGACGTAATCATTCCAGCTCGTTACTTGGCAATTGCTGATTGGAACGAATTGGCTGAACATGCGATGGAAGATATTGATACAACATTCGCTCCTAATGTGAAAGCTGGCGAAATTATGGTAGCTGGCAAAAACTTTGGTTGCGGTTCCTCTCGTGAACACGCACCAGGCGTTATCAAAGCAAAAGGCGTGCCTGTTATCGTAGCACACTCCTTTGCACGTATCTTCTTCCGTAATGCGATTAATATTGGTTTGCCTGTAATTGAAATCGGCGAACAGGTAGACCGTATCGATGCCAGTGACGCTATTGGCGTAGACTTGTCTAAAGGCATCGTGTACAACTTGACTAAAAACGAACAATACCAAGGCACTGAATTGCCACAATTCATTCAAGATATTGCGGCAGCAGGAGGTCTTGTAAACTTTGCGAAACATCGCAAGTAGTACATAGCCGAGCCTCGGTGATGCTCTGACGCTCCAGCTAGCTTAACGGTCATCGGCCGAGGGCCTTGACCTACTAAAGTCGCGTCAGAGCATGCACCTCGGCTCTACGTAGCTTATCATTGCGATTTTTTTCGCAATGATGTACATATGGATACATGTAGACGATGAAGCCCCGTCGCAAACGACTTTTGCTAGGGCGAGGCCTATGGCCTCGGCCCGTTAAGGCAATGGAGGCTTGCAACGGGGCTTCATCGTCGGAGAGGAATATATAGATGAGCGAAAAAAATATCGTATTGATTCCTGGTGATGGTATTGGTACTGAGATTATTGCAGCAGCAAAGGCTGTGTGTGATGTGGCTTTTGAGAAAGCCGGTGTAAAGGTTAATTGGATTGATAAAAAGGCGGGCGGCGCGTCTATTGATGCGTACGGCGTGCCTTTGACTGAGGATACTATCGAGGCTTGTAAAAAGGCTGATGCTGTATTACTCGGTGCTGTAGGTGGTCCTAAATGGGATAATGTAGATCCTTCTATCCGTCCTGAAAAAGCAATCCTAGGTCTTCGCAAGGAGCTTGGTTTGTTCTGTAACTTACGTCCTGTAAAAATCTATCCTTCTTTGCAAGAGTATTCTCCTCTTAAAAAGGAACTTGTACAAGATGTAGATTTTGTTATCGTTCGTGAGTTGACTGGCGGTATTTACTTCGGTGAACGCGAAGAGGCACAAGGCGAAGGTGCTAACGAGTTCGCATGGGATAAAGAAACATATAGCCGTTATGAAGTAGAGCGCATCATGGACATCGCTATGGAAACAGCTCGTAAACGTAACAAAAAGGTTGTATCCGTAGATAAAGCAAACGTATTGGCGTCTTCTCGTTTGTGGCGTAAAATCGCTCAAGAGAAAGCGGCAGCTAATCCAGATATTGCAACAGATTACTTCTATGTAGATAATACAGCGATGCAACTCGTTGTAAATCCTGCACAATTCGATGTTATCGTTACAACAAACTTGTTCGGTGATATCTTGTCCGACGAAGGCGCTGTTATCTCTGGTTCTATCGGGCTTTTACCATCTGCATCCATGGGTACAGGCACAGCATTATATGAGCCAATCCACGGTTCTGCACCAGATATTATGGGCCAAAACTTGGCGAACCCATTGGGTACAATCTTGTCTGCAGCTATGATGTGCCGTCATTCCCTTGATTTACCTCAAGTGGCTGACGCTATTGAAAAAGCTGTTGAACAAGTGCTCGTTGATGGTTATCGCACAGGCGATATCTATCGCGATGGTTTAAAACGTGTGGGTACGACAGAAATGGCACAAGCTGTTATTGAACGTTTGTAGTCATGTAAGCTCGTGCATCTTGACTAGTTCTCTGATTTCTGTCATATAGTCAGATGCATGATCCTATATCATGTGCGGTAAAAGAACGCTTACGACATTGCATCGCATTTGGTGAGGTATTTTTAGTTTGTATTTAGTATAGTTTTAAAATGAGGTGTTTACCATGAAATCAACTATTTACAGAAATCTCACTATTACTGCGTTATTAATGGCTTTAGCAATTATGATCCCTATCGTAATGCCATTGAAAGTCGTCATACCACCAGCCTCTTACACACTGGCCAGTCATGTGCCAATCTTTTTGGCTATGTTTTTATCACGTAAATCGGCAGCTTGTGTAGTTATTGGATCCACGTTAGGATTCTTTGTAGCAGGATTCCCTCTTGTTATTGTTATGCGTGCAGCATCACATATCTTTTTTGCGTTGCTTGGTGCTTGGTATCTTAAAAATCACATGGAAGTATTATCAAATGCTTTTTCTTTTGTGACTTTTAACTTTGTGTGCGCTATCATTCATGCTATTGGTGAAGTTGTTGCATGCTTACTATTCTATACAACTACTACATTACCGAATATCGACTTGATGTACGTTGTATTCGTTCTCGTTGGAGGTGGCACTATTGTGCATAGTATGGTTGATGGATATATTTCCTTGTATATCTACAAGGCCATACCTAAATCCATCATTGAATAAATGATAGTAACCTAATATGGAATGAAATAGGGGGTGACCATTGGTCACCCCTTTCAATTCGTATATGTATCAAACACAAAGTCTATAATTGTCCGAATGGTTTCGTTAGCCCCTATAATCTTAATTTGTTTATACGATTTGAGACCTAGAATTTTGATTGGATCTGCTAATAAAGCGGTTAAGAAGCTATGTGTAGCTGTTATGGCATGAGAGAAATCGAGGATTACGGTTTCTCCTTTTTTTATAGCTGGGATAATTTTTCGTTCTCTAAGATTAATGGCTTCTAGTTTAACTTCACATCGTTCTCCGCAATAATTGTACATATCAATATACAATTCTGGAGCACGGACTATATTATTTCGTTTTGCTACTGTTTCGGTAGCATGTTTTCTGAATTCCTCTAGGTGTTTGTGTAGGTCATATGTTTTTAATCTATCAAAGCCAATGGTCATGTATATAAATGTGCCTGGCCAAGCGTTGTTTAGCGTCGTGTATGTTACATCTAATGGGGAGATATGTGCGACACCATCGCCTGATACAATGTACATATCTGCTTCTAATGTTTTGCCAAGATTACTAGATAAGTAAAGGCCCATGCCTGCATTGTTTTGTTGCTTGTAAGGTCCGACGTTAACGCCAAATGTGCCAGAGATTTCCGGCTCTAGTGCCATTGCGATGGCATCTGTATTGCTTGTGAAAGGCACATAGGTTTGTTCTAAATGTTTTTTGATACCAATACCAAGGTCGGCAAGGATGAATGATAGTTGGTTTTTATCTCGGTACCAGTTGAATTGTAATAGAGAAGGAATTTGAGGATTGAAACCGTGTTCTAATGCATTATATGTCAATTCAGATATAATATATCGGACTGCGTCCTCATAACCTCTAATTAAATCTGTAGGTAAGTCCATAGCATAATCACGAATTGTATTTAGCATTTTCGTAATATTATGATCTTTGTATTTGATGGCGAATATGGGCCTGTTGTAGACATAGTGAAAATTGTCTTGTGTGTTATTAAAAATTTGAAAAGAGCTATCTCCATTAATATGTTTCCACATGTTATAAAACTGAGTGTTTTTAGTATATCTTAGATTTACATATATATGGTTTCTTTTTAGGTGCCATATGTATTGAATTAATAATATTAGAGCTTGGTAGTCCGCCATTTTGGATTGCCTTGCATCAACTATTACTGAGTTATTTTTACAATCCCATTTAAATAATTTTAAAATATTATCGAAGTCAATAACTCCTTTATATTTAAATGTTAGAGTGTGTGGTAATGTTACTGTAAAAATACTTTCTCTTGCCTTATTAGTCGTGTTCATGCTCTCTCTCCTTTTGTTGACATGAATAGTAGTAATTGATATACTCTATTTACAGATAACGTCCTAGAGACATTAAAGAGCGGAATGTTCGTCTCTCAGTTGTCTCAGTTGACCCCATACTTTGTATGGGGTTTTCTTATATCTATATTATAGAACTAATGTTTGTAAAAACAAGAGAAATATCAGTGTTATGATTAATTGATACATATCTACAATTATTCCGCTATTTTTGCAGTTTTATCATACTGTTCCGAAGTAGTTTCATTCCTCTGTATGTCCCGCTATTTCCTCATCTTGAATTGGATGTATTAATTTTATACAATAATGTTAAACACGATATAACATTTAGCGTAGAATATATTTGACAATCTACCCTTATGAGCCCTATAATTATCTATTATATGAATATTGCGTTGAAAAAGACGGCATGTCTCAGACGGATTTAGTAGAGACCAAACTCATGGGCTGAAAGGTTTGGAAATCTAGAGATGTGCGGATCACTTTGGAGCAAGCAGGAACCCTGCCGGTGAACACCGTTATATGTCTAAGTGGCTTTCACAACATGAAGCCTAGTTATTTCGTATGCTCGGAATGTTCTAGCTTTCACAGAAGGTCAGTAGGGTGGTACCACGGATATTACGTCCGTCCCTTCGGGGGCGGGCGATTTTTTTAT
>CAKPXN010000037.1 GCA_934202095.1 uncultured Veillonella sp. | reverse complement strand
GACTATATTTTAGAACCTATATATGGCCATGGTGAATACAATCATTTATCTGTGCGTAGTGCCGTTTCAATCATCTTGGATCGATTACGGGGCGAAGCATGGTGGAATAAATAGGAGGCGTCTATGTCAGGACATTCAAAATGGGCAAATATTAAACATAAAAAAGGTAAAACCGATGCATTGAAGGCTAAGTTAGCTACGAAAATCGGTCGTGAAATTACCGTAGCAGCACGCATGGGTGGTGCAGATCCGACAGGTAATATGCGCTTGAAATTAGCGTTGCAAAAAGCTCGGGAAAACAATATTCCTAAGGATAATATTCAACGTGCTATCGACAAGGGCGTTGGTGCTACGGATATGAACGCATACGAAGAAATCGTATACGAAGGTTATGGCCCTGCCGGTGTGGCCGTTACCGTAGAGGTTATGACGGATAATCGTAACCGTGCGGCTGCCGATGTGCGCCATGCATTCTCTAAACAAGGTGGCAATCTTGGTGAAAGCGGTTGTGTAGGCTGGATGTTTAAATCTAAAGGTGTATTCGTTATCGATAAAGAAGGTCACGATGAAGATGAATTGACATTGTTGGCTCTTGATGCGGGTGCAGAAGATCTTAAAGCGGAAGATGATGTATTTGAAATTTATACAACACCAGAAGATTTTGATGCAGTAGAACAAGCATTGGCTGATGCGGGCATCGAAACTGAAGTGGCGAAGATTACAATGATTCCAGATACAACTATCGAATTATCTGGTGACGACGCTGTAAAAATGCAAAAAATGCTCGATGTTTTGGATGACCTTGATGACGTACAAAATGTATATCACAATGGTATTTTGCCAGACGACGAAGAAGAATAATAGAAACAGGGAGTGCTCTAGTGGCACTCCTCATTTTTTGTGCTTATCGTGTCTAATTATGTAAAAAGGTAGAAAAATATCGTGATTTCATGAATTTCGATGTTCTAATATGCTATAATAAAATAGATTATGAGTGTTACGAGGTAAGCGTTGGCTTATCTCATTTTTAAACTGAGGGGGATGGAGTGCGGATTTTAGGAATCGATCCTGGTACGGCAATTTGCGGCTATGGCATTATTGACGTACAGGGAAGTAAATTAACGCCTGTAGCCTATGGGGCTATTACAACCCCTAAGGAATTAACAGATGCGCAGCGTTTAGAAATTTTATTTAATGACCTAAGCGATATTTTAGAGGAATACAAACCGGACAAGTTTGGCGTAGAGGAACTCTTTTTTAATCGGAATGTAACAACGGCGATTAAGGTAGGTCAAGCTCGCGGAGTCATTTTGTTGGCTGCTGAGCAACAGCGGATACCTATATATGAATACACGCCGTTACAAATTAAACAGGCTGTTACCGGTTATGGTAAAGCTGATAAAAATCAGGTCATTTATATGACCATGAATATTTTGGGGATTCGTGAGAAGATTAAGCCCGATGATACGGCCGATGCATTGGCTGTAGCTATCTGTACGGCGCATAGTTCTCACCAAGATAGATTGATGAGGTTAGTTAAATGATAGGGTATGTACGAGGCATTGTAACACATCTATTCAAGGAGTCTTGTTATGTAGATGTACATGGTGTAGGGTACCGTGTATATGTGCCAACCACGACACGACAACAATTAATAGAAGGTCAAGAGTCTACATTGTTTACCTATCTCAATGTCCGAGAAGACGTGATGCAGTTGTACGGATTTTGGACAGAAGACGAGTATGAGCTTTTTATTTTGCTCATTTCTGTTTCTGGTATTGGTCCAAAGGTTGGTTTAGGCATATTGTCTGGCATGACACCAGAGGCTTTCAAATTGGCTGTCATTAATGGACAGGTACAACAGTTAACCAAATTACCGGGGATAGGGAAAAAATCGGCAGAGCGTCTTGTTTTAGAATTAAAAGATAAGTTGGCTAAAATGACACAGATTAGTGTTGAAACCCCTGCGGCAATTCAGCCTATCGGTGTTTCTCATAGCGGGCCAAGTGGTGAGGCTATTGAAGCGCTTGTGTCATTAGGATATGCTCAAAGGGATGTAGAAACCCTTGTTGAATCCTTAAACGATGGTTCAAAAGATGTATCTGCCTTGATAAAAGCTTGTTTAGTTGAACTTGGGAAAGGACGTTAGCCATGAACGAAGAAGTACGCCTCGTAGGCGGCGGTGATCGGGAAGAGGACATGTGGCAATATAGTCTGCGACCTAAGTATTTTAATGAGTATATTGGCCAACGTGAGGCTAAGGATAACCTGAATATTTATATTCAAGCTACTAAACAGCGTGGTGAAGCCTTAGATCATGTTCTGTTATATGGTCCTCCAGGGCTAGGTAAGACCACATTAGCTGGCATTATTGCTAATGAACTGGGTGTTAATTTTCGTATAACATCAGGTCCTGCTATAGAAAAGGCCGGCGATTTAGCTGCTATTTTGACGAATCTTGATGAACATGATGTATTGTTTATTGACGAGATTCATCGCCTGTCACGCAGTGTAGAAGAGGTATTGTACTCTGCCATGGAGGATTATGCCTTAGATATTATCATTGGTAAGGGACCAAGTGCTCGTTCTGTCCGTATTGATTTGCCGAAATTTACCTTGGTTGGTGCGACGACGCGGGCAGGTGCATTGGCTGCTCCATTGCGTGATCGCTTTGGCATTGTAAGTCGCTTGGAATATTACAAACAAGAAGAGTTAGAATTTATCGTAACTCGTGCAGCGGATATTTTGAATATCGGTATTGAGCAGGCTGGTGCTAGTGAAATAGCTCGTCGCTCGAGAGGCACACCGCGTATTGCGAATCGTTTGTTGAAACGGGTTCGCGATTTTGCACAAGTTGTGGGGGATGGCGTTATTACTGCGGATATTGCAGATGAGGCGCTAAAACGTCTACATGTGGATAAGATGGGACTTGATCGCATTGATAGACGCGTGTTGAAGTGTATTATTGAGAATTATGACGGTGGTCCGGTGGGGATAGAAACAATAGCGGCTGCTGTCAGTGAAGAGAGAGATACCATCGAAGATGTGTATGAACCATATTTGATGCAATTGGGATTTTTAGGTAGAACACCGCGGGGACGTGTGGCTACCAAATTGGCTTATGATCATCTCGGTATTTCGCAAACAGGGAAATAAAATGAAAAAGAAACAATTACCATTAATGATTATGACAACATTATTGTTAGGCATTCATAGCTTTGGAACTGTTGAGGCCGCGCAGGTAGCAGGTAAATCGGGGACAAAACCTATTGTTGCAAAATCCTCAACAGCTGTGTCGGGAAAAGCTCCTGTGAAAGCTGTGCGTGGAACTATTGGTAAATCCACGTTTAAACCGCTTGTTACAAAACCGGCGCCAAAGGTTACTGCATCTACGGCTATAAAACCAAAGGTTACTGCCTCTACGACGGTTAAAACTAAGGTTACTGCCTCCACGACAGTTAAACCTAAGGTTACTGCACCATCAAGCGTAAAACCAAATGCTACGACAGTAGCAAGTACAAAACCAAAGGTTGCGACTACTACTGTAAAACCAAAGGTTACGGCTTCTGTTACAACGTCGCGTGCAACGGCTGCAGTGGTGACGAAGAATCAAGTAGAACAAGCAACAACGCGCGTTCGTGTAGAAAATACACCGGACGTACGTGTTTTATTGGGCAGTCGTCGCCAAGATGCGTCTGTATCGAGTGCAAATGGTGTAGACGTTCTTACTAGCAATAATGGTAAGGTTGGTAGCCATAAGGTTGTATCCGTAGGTGTACGGGGCAATAAGATTGCTGTTAATGGCAAAGCTCTTGATTCTGTTGTTACATTGAAACCATCTAGTGGTGATATTTTTACTTTTGAAGGAAAATCATATAGAGGGGCCCTTACATTACGTGCCAATAATGGGGCCATGATGGTTATCAATGCAGTACCGTTGGAGTCGTACTTATATGGCGTTGTTCCACAAGAGGCTATTCCATCTTGGCCTGCAGCTGCCTTGGAAGCACAAGCAGTGGCAGCCCGTACATATGCACTTCATACGATGGAGCAAAATAAGAATCAACTCTATGATGTGAGTACCTCTACAGACCATCAGGTATATGGCGGTGTAAGTGGTGAAACGCAAAGTACTACGGCAGCTGTAAATCATACAAAGGGTATTGTTATGTTATATAATAATCGCCCTATTAATGCATTGTTCCATTCTGATGGCGGTGGCTACACAGAGGATAGCGTCAATGTGTGGGGCAATGATATTCCGTACTTGAAAGGTGTTAAAGATTTTTCAAATAGCAATTCTAGTGCGTCAAACTGGACAGTATCTACGAGTCGTAGCGCTTTAGAGGGCAAGTTAAATGCTGCTAGTAAGGGCGTGGGTAAGTTGAAGAGTATTCAATTGACACCATTGGGAAATCCTGGTAAGGCTACAGCCGATAGAGGCGTATCTGGGCGTATTAAATCGGCGACCTTTGTAGGTACCGCGGGTAAGGTTACGGTAAGCGGTGATGATTTGAGGGGCATGTTAGGTTTAAAGTCAACATTATTTGATTTTTATGTCAATCAAAATCCAGCAAGTTCAACCGGTAAGTCATATCATACTTTCACAGGCAAGAATGATACAGTGTACATTAAAGGTCATGGGTGGGGCCATGGTCTTGGTATGTCACAATGGGGCGCCGCTGAAATGGCGAAACGAGCTGGTGCGGGGGATACCAATTATTATCAAACAATTTTAAGACATTACTATAGTGGTATTACATTGAAAAAAATGTATTAAGGATAAGAATGAAAGTTACAGATTTTGATTATGATTTACCAGAGGAGCTTATTGCTCAACATCCTGTAGAGCCACGCGACACATCGCGTTTGCTTACATTGGATAAAATAACTGGTGAATATACACATAAAGTGCATTTTTACGATTTACTTGATGAATTACATAAAGGCGATGTGCTCGTATTTAATAATACGAAGGTTATTCCTGCTAGATTGTATGGTCATCGCGAAGGTTCTGGCGGAAAGGTTGAGGTTTTACTACTAACACCGTGTGGAGAAAATCGCTGGGAATGTTTAGTTAAGCCTGGCAAGAAATGTCCGATTGGACAGGTTATTGTGTTTGATGACCGTTTGAAAGCGATTGTTTTGGATAAAACCGACTTTGGCGGTCGTATTGTGGAATTTACGTGCGATGGAGTATTTGACGATATAATTCAAGATATCGGTGAAATGCCATTGCCTCCTTATATTCATGAAAAATTGGAGGATAAGGACCGTTATCAAACGGTGTATGCAAAGGAAAAGGGATCTGCTGCTGCACCAACAGCGGGGCTCCATTTTACACCGGAACTATTAGAAAAAATTAAAGCAAAGGGTGTAGAACTTGAGTTTGTTACGCTTCATGTTGGATTAGGTACATTTAGACCGGTATCTGTAGAAACTATAGAAGATCACGATATGCATAGTGAATTCTACTGCGTATCCGAAGATACTGCTCGTCGTATTAATGAAGCAAAATCGAAGGGTAAGCGTATTATTGCGGTAGGTACTACGTCGATTCGCACCTTAGAATCCGCCTCTACCGATGATGGAGTATTACATGCTACGAGTGGATGGACTAATATCTTTATCTATCCAGGCTATAAATTTAAAATGGTAGATGCACTAGTAACGAATTTCCATTTGCCACAATCTACATTATTGATGCTTATTAGTGCACTAGCTGGTCGTGAACATTGTTTAGCGGCTTATAAAGCAGCTGTAAAAGAACGATATCGATTCTTTAGTTTTGGCGATGCTATGTTTATACGTTAGGAGATTCTATGCCGAGTATTACCTATGAACTACAGAAGACCTGTCCTCATACGGGTGCTCGTGCGGGGTTATTACATACGCCGCATGGCACATATGAAACACCTATGTTTATGCCCGTTGGGACACAGGCAACAGTAAAAACGATGACGCCAGAAGAGTTAAAGGCCATCGGGTCACAAGTGATTTTAAGCAATACTTATCATTTGTTCCTGAGACCAGGTCCTGAACTCGTAGAAGAAGCTGGTGGCCTTCATAAATTTATGAACTGGAATCAAGCAATCCTTACGGATAGCGGTGGTTTCCAAGTATTTAGCTTAGGCGATATGCGTAAGATTACTGAAGAAGGGGTAACATTTAGATCTCATATCGATGGATCTAAACAATTTCTTTCCCCAGAGGTTGCCACAAAAGTACAAGAACAATTGGGTTCTGATATTGCGATGGCCTTTGATGAATGTATTCCTTATCCTGCAGAACATGACTATGCAAAACGCTCTACAGCGCGTACTACGCGTTGGGCACATCGATGCCAAGAGGCTCGTCATGCTCATGATAGACAAGGTATGTTCGGTATTGTACAAGGCGGTATGTATAAGGACTTGCGCAAACAAAGTGCAGCAGAATTAGTGGCAATGGACTTTGAAGGATACAGCATTGGTGGTTTATCCGTAGGGGAACCACATGATTTGATGAATGAAATTCTTGAATATACAACACCGTTGTTGCCAACCAATAAAGCTCGTTATTTGATGGGCGTTGGTACAGCTGACTGTTTAGTAGAAGGGGTGGCTCGCGGTGTTGATATGTTTGACTGCGTATATCCTACACGAGTTGCACGAAATGGGATGGCTATGACTTGGCATGGGCGTCTTAATATTCGAAATGCTCAGTATGCGCATGACTGGGGACCTCTTGAAGAAGGTTGTCAATGTTATACATGTAAAAATTATTCACGTGCATATCTACGTCATTTATATAAAGCGGAAGAAATATTGGCATTGAGACTCGTTACATATCATAACTTATATTTCTTATTAGAGTTTATGCGTCAAATGCGTAAAGCTATTTTAGAGGATCGATTCCCTCAATTTAGAATGCAATTTTGGGATAACTTCAATAAATAATATAAAAAAACTAGTCAAATTCATTTTGAATAGATATACTTATAAAGATAAGATGAATTTTAGTGAGGAGGATTACCCATGGGTGATATTGAACAAATTTTACAAACCAGCTGGCCGATTCTTTTAATGGTCGTTATTTTCTATTTCTTATTGTGGCGTCCACAAAAGAAACAACAAAAAGAACGCGCTAATTTATTAGGTAGCTTGAAAAAAGGCCAAAAAATTGTGACTATTGGTGGTATCTATGGCGAAATCATCGAACTTGATGATGAAAAGGTTAAGGTACAAGTAGCGGAAAAAGTAGAAATGACATTTGCTCGTACTGCTATCGCATCCGTAGTTTCTAAAAAAAATAAGGAAACTAAGTAATGAAAACAAAAGAAGCAGTGCGCCAGGCGTGCAAGTCCCAGCGCGCTGCTTTATCTATTGAAGATTGTGAATCGTGGGCCGCAATGTTGTGCGACGAGATTGTTCATCTGCCTCAGTATGAACAGGCACAATCGATTATGGTCTACTTGGCGATGCCGAAAGAAGCCAACTTGGATGATGTTATAGAACATGCTTTACAGTCAGGTAAACGAGTTTATGTACCCGTATGTGTTGATAAGATTACGATGATTGCCGTGCGACTACATAATTTAGACGATGTCGTACGAGGTGTTTTAAATATCCGTGTGCCTAAAGAACCATATGAGATAATTGATCCTACTGACATTGATTTAGTATTAGTGCCTGGTGCAGGATTTGATAGATATGGTGGGCGTATGGGAATGGGAAATGGCTATTACGACCGTTTCTTAAAGGAACTTTCGCCGACGCACTATATCGGTGTTGCATGGAACGCGCAAATTTTGGATGAGTCTATACCGATGGAACGCTATGATCAACGTATGCCTGCTATCGTTACAGAGCAGGGTGTAATTTATGTTAATTAGAAGGGAGCAACAATTTTGAGAGGCAAGGCTATAGTTAAATTCTTAGTCGTTATTGCTGCTATCATTGGTTGTTTTGCGTATTTTATTGGGCCTTTAGCAGGTTCATTAAAACAAGGCCTTGATTTGCAAGGTGGTACGCATATCGTGCTAGAAGCAGAGGATACTGAACATGGCACAGCAGATAATGATGCGGTAGAACGAGCAAAACAAATTCTTGAACGACGCATTAATGAAATGGGTTTGTCTGAACCTATTGTACAACGGGAAGGTGCAAAACGTATTATCATTGAATTACCAGGTGTTAAAGATCCTGATGAAGCAATGAAACGTATCGGTAAAACAGCGGTCCTTGAATTTAAAAATGAAAAGGGCGAAACCGTTATGACCGGTGATGACCTAAAAGATGCAAAAGAGGAAATGGGACAAAATAAACAACCTCTAGTTGCGATTGAACTTAGTGATGAAGGGGCAAAGAAATTTGCTGATTTAACATCTAAGAACATCGGTCGTCATATTGCAATCACACTCGATGGTGATGTGTTAACAAATCCTGTAGTACAACAAGCTATTACTGGTGGTAAAGCGACTATTTCGGGTAGTCAATCTCTAGAAGAAGCCAAAGATTTGGCAATTTTATTACGTTCTGGTGCATTACCTGTAAAAATCAATGTTCTTGAAGTGCGTACAGTAGGTCCTTCTTTAGGTCAAGATTCTAAGGATAAATCTGTTGTTGCCTTTGGTGCTGGTATTGCCATGATTATGGTATTTTTGCTTGTTTTATACCGCCTATCCGGTTTTGTAGCAAATCTAGCATTGCTTGTTTATGTTATGTTATTATTACTCGTATTGGGTAAGGGCTTTAATGCAACTATGACCTTGCCGGGCATTGCGGGTATTATCTTATCCATGGGTGTCGCGGTAGATGCGAATATCCTTATCTTTGAACGCTTTAAGGAAGAGGTTTTCTCCGGTAAATCCATGCGTGTTGCCATGGAAGCCGGTTTTAAACGTGCTCTTTCCACAATTACTGATGCGAACGTATCCGTTATTATCACAGCTGGTATCTTGACCGTATTAGGTTCTGGTCCGGTGCGTGGTTTCGCAATCAGCTTGGGCGTAGGTGTTGTGGTAAGTATGTTTACAGCGATTACGGTGAGCCATTTCTTGCTTCGCCTATTAATTGATTGTAACTTTACTAATCATCCATTCTGGTTTGGTGCCAATATTTCACCAAGTAAAAGTTCTGATGATTTTGCACCAAAATCTTTGAAAGGAGGTAAGCGCAAATGAGTTTCAACGTAATTAGACATCATCGTTGGTGGTTTGTGATTTCCTCCGTTCTTGTGATTATCAGTTTAATCTCTATTTTCACAAAAGGGTTTAACTTTGGTATCGATTATACGGGTGGTACCATTGTAGAAGTTCAATTTACGAAACCTGTAGAAGTCAGCCAAGTGCGTGATGTATTGAAAACATTTAACCTTGAAAATGCACAAATTCAGCTTTCTGGAGATACTGCAGAAACAGCAGGGGAAGATGTTATGATTCGTACTCGTAACCTGGAACCTAGTGAAAGTGCAGCTGTAGTAGAAAAATTGAACAGTGATATCGGTGAAAATACGGTAAAACGTATTGAAACTGTAGGTGCTGTTATCGGTTCTGAAGTAACACAACATGCACTTTTAAATCTTGTTATCGCCTTTGCTGTATTGGCGCTCTATATTTCGTATCGTTTTGAATATAGAATAGCTGTATCTGCATTGACTGCCATTTTCCATGATTTAATTATGGTATTAGGTGTATTCTCCTTCTTCCAATTAGAAATTGATGCATCCTTCTTGGCAGCCATCTTAACGGTTGTAGGTTATTCCATGAATGAATCGGTTGTTATCTTTGACCGCGTTCGTGAAAATGCTCATACTCATAAACGTACTGATACATTTGAAGATTTGGCGAATGCTTCTATTGCACAAAGTATTCATCGTAGTATCTATACATTAGCTACTGTAATGTTTGCCTGTGTATCTCTATTCGTATTTGGTGGGGATACAACGAAAAACTTCGCTCTTTGTATGATTATCGGTTTTGCCAGTGGTGCATACTCTTCTATTTGTGTGGCTACATCCTTGTGGGTGCTTTGGAAAAATAGAAATAAGAGTGACATTCGCAATCAATAATTTCATTGTTATGGTGAAAGCTATAAACCCTAATCGCATTTTACTGTGATTAGGGTTTTTGCGTTATGAGTAAAATTTTTGTATCTTATGAGAGAGTAACGTACAATAAGAGATACATAATGTTTTGTCTAGAAAGGGTGATATAGTGAATTCAGAATGTTTATGGAGCCCTGCTTTTATCAATTATGGTGTAAGTAGTGGCATTTTTTATATGACACAGTATGTTTTGGTAGCAGCACTGCCCATAATTTTAACAGCTGAATTAGGTGGCACTGCTTTAGATGCGGGCCTGACTATGACATATTTTCAAATTGGTACTATTCTATGCCGTCCTTTTGCAGGACGATTGATTGATGGATTAGATAAACGCGTAATTTTATTGATTTCATCTGTTTTATTCTTTGTTATTATGGGGTTATTTAATTTAACTACATCGTTACAAACGATTTTTGTGTTACGGGGATTACATGGAATAATTTTTGCTCTTGGTACAACTGTAATGGCTGCACTGGCTGTTGTAGTATTGCCAGCATCGCGTAAGGGCGAAGGTATTAATATGTTTGCTGTATTTTCAAACATTGCCATGGTATTGGGGCCTGCAGTAGGTTTATATGCATTACAAGCCTATGGAAGTTCAGCATTATATATTTTCTTGACAGGAATGACTGCTTTGGCCCTTATTTTAAGTAATATTATTCGATTACCTAAAGAACTAGCAAAACCTAAGCAGAAAAGTAGCAAGGGCTGGCATATATCCCAGTTCATTGAAAAACGAAGTTTGCCATGGGCTTTAATGGGATTATTTATTGGATTCACCTATTCTGGTGTACTTGTATTTATACCTATTGAGCTCAATAGTATGGGCGCAGGCGTTTGGGGGAGTGTATTCTTTGCATTGTTTGCACTTATGATAATTATTAGCCGTCCCTTAGTTGGAAAGGTGTATGCAAGATTTGGTTCAAAATTTGTCATTTATCCAGGTGTAGCTCTTTTTATATTCGGCTTAGCTGCTCTAGGTATTGTAACGACACCTATTGGGATAATCTGTACGGCTCCATTATTAGGGCTTGGATATGGTGCTGCGCAGCCTGCCTTTCAGGCATTAGCAGTGCAATCGGCACCGATAGAGCGAGCAGGCGTATCTACAGCAACGTATTTTTTGGCCCTTGATATAGCAGTAGGTGCAGGATCAGTTGTACTAGCTTTGATTGCAAATGCTTTAGGGTATCAATATTTATATCAAATTACGGCTCTTATTATGGTAGTAGCTTTAGCTCTCTATCATTTTGTAATTAGAAAACATTCATATATAGCAGAATAGTAATTATAAAAGCACGTATTTGCTTTAGTATTTATTAACAATAATTTATTAGAATACTAAGCAAATACGTGTTTTTTATATGTCATCATAAGAGGATGGAATCAAAATAAATGGGTGAACGTTTGGTATATAAATGAGTAAACGTGTAGTAGCTAAATGAGATATAAATGAAATTGTTGAAAGTGTTCAAAAACTGGTTGACGTTTTCTTTGTTTATGATATACTAATACAAGTCGTTAGGACACAGCGTAATTCGGATGACAGCACATCATTAGAACAGTTGAATTTAATTCAAAAAAGTTTTAAAAAGTGCTTGACGAAATACTCTGAACTTGGTATTATAATCAAGTCGCTAGCGCACGACAGTGACTAGCAAACAGATCTTTGAAAACTGAACAATGATAGGTAATCAATCATATGATTGAACATATGCCAGAGTGCGGGTTTTGACAT
>CAKPXN010000036.1 GCA_934202095.1 uncultured Veillonella sp. | reverse complement strand
CAAAACTACCATGCTAAAAATGCTTATGAATTTCCGTAGTTTTGTTTAGAGACAGGATGGTTTCAAACTGTCTTATTTAGTTGTTGCGCTTATGATATCATATATTTTCGATATTTACAAGTCGAGGGACACTAAAGCGGCCTGTTACAGCAGCTACTATCGATATAATGTTTGCAAGGACGGGGTGTCAGAAAATACCTTTCCTCATCGCTCCACTGGCGAACCGGTCATCGGCCGAAGGCCTCGACCTGCCAAAGTCGCTCTTTGAAAAGGTACTTTTCTTCCACTGCTTACTTAGCAAATCAATATTACGGATACTGGTGAATCAAAAGGCCGCTTTAATTCAGCATCCACCGTATCATAAATAATGTGAAATCTATATTACTCATCAAAACGCATCAACTAGCCTAAGCCAGTTGACGTGTATTATAGTGCTGGGTCTTTAACACCGTTTGCTTCAAAGGCTGCTTGTCTGTCGATGCAGGTGCCGCAGTGGCCGCATGGTTTGTCGCCGCCTTCGTAGCAGGACCATGTTAGGTGGTATGGAACGCCGAGGCGTAGGCCTTCTTTTACGACGTCTGCTTTGTTGTGGTTGATGAATGGAGCTTCTAGGGAGCATTCTTTGCCGGATCCTTCAAAGATGGCGTCACCCATGGATTTGTAGAAGTGTTCGGTACAGTCTGGGTATGCATTACCAGCCGCATCATCGCTATGGGCACCGTAGTAGATATAGCCACAGTCTAGGGATAGTGCTAAGGATGCTGCCGCAGATAGGAATAGACCATTTCTAAATGGTACATAGGTGCTAACGGTACCTTCCCCTTCCGCTTCTTGTTGTTCCTTGTATGATCCTTGAGGGATTTCCTCTGTAGATTGGGTCAATAAGGAGCAATTGCTGAAGGCAAATAACTTGGTCACATCCATCGTTTTACCTTCAATGCCATAATAAGAGAGAATAGAGGCAGCGGCTTCTAATTCTTTACTGTGTTTTTGACCGTATTGAATGGATAATGGCACCACATTATCTTTACCAAATCGTTCAATAGCAAGGGCTAAGCAGGTTGTACTATCTACACCGCCACTAAATAAAACGACGGCCTTCTGTTTTTGAGCCATATTGTCTCCTTTTTACTACTACAACAGCCCCATCCGTAGATGAGGCTGTGCTTTTACATTTACTAAAATTTTATAGATCAATGACCAATTCTACTGGGCAGTGATCGGAGCCAAAGATTTGTTGATGAATCTTTGCTTCTTGAATCTTGTCATCTAGGCGTTTGGATGTGATGAAGTAGTCAATTCTCCATCCTGTATTACGTTCACGCGCCTTGCCCATGTAGGACCACCAGCTATATTGCTCAATAGCATCTGGGTATAGATGACGGAATGTGTCTGTAAAGCCAGCGCCTAAGAGTTCTGTCATTTTTGCTCGTTCTTCATCGGAGAAGCCTGCGTTTTTACGATTTGTCTTAGGGTTTTTAAGGTCGATTTCTTGATGCGCTACGTTGAGGTCACCACAGAGGATTACTGGTTTTTTCTTATCAAGTTCAAGCAAGTAGTTGCGGAACGCATCTTCCCACGTCATACGGTACTCAAGACGTGCCAATTCACGTTGACTGTTTGGTGTATAGCAACACACCAAATAGAAATTGTCATATTCAGCAGTAATAACACGACCCTCTTGGTCATGCTCTTCAATGCCGATACCATTTGTTACGGACAATGGTTTAATGCGTGTGAATACAGCAGTCCCACTATAGCCTTTTTTCACCGCACTATTCCAATACTGCTCATAACCTGGCAACTCTAACGAAATTTGATCAGGTTGCAACTTCGTTTCTTGCAAACAGAAAATATCTGCATCCAATTCGTTAAAGGATTCCATAAACCCTTTTGTTACAGCCGCGCGAAGGCCGTTTACATTCCAAGAAATTAATTTCAATTCGTACTCCTTATTCTAATAGGGCTTTTACATGCTGTTATAATTTGTGAAAGCCTCTATTTCAACCATTTTCTTATAGTTCAAAAATCTTCTTATTCATACTAGCATTCATAGTATTTTATATAGTACAGCTGATACGCTGTATATTACTACTTCTTATGTTTCTTTGCATGTCTTGCTTCAGCACGAGCTTTGCGAGCATTTTCGTTTGCCTTAAGGTCGCTTTCACGTTTTTCACGAAAATAATTTGCCACTGTAGATAAAACAAGGATTACTAAAACAGTAACATTAAACATGCCTGGACCAAAGGTATAGATGTGATAACACAAATAGCCAAAAGCAACAAGCGTTAGTAAATGTTTTAAAGTCTTCATTAGGCCTCCTGTATTATCTTAATGTTTCTACACCAGTCTTGAGTGGGAATCCATCATAAGTTACCCAGTCACTAGAGCTACCAACGTATAATGCCGATTCAAGGCCTACTTCACTCATGGTTAATAACGCATTACAAGCTGTTACCCCTGAACCACAGTAGGTTACAACAGGTCTATTTTGGTAGATTTCATTATAATACTCAGCCTCTAAATCTTTTACAGACTTAGGACCATCTGCTGTATAGCCGCTTTCATAGAAATGATTAACAGCACCAGGAATATGACCGGTCATGCCATCCATAGTATCTACTTGAGACCCATCATAGCGGTACGGCGCACGAGCATCGATGATAACATGATCGCCACTTTCACTAGCCTTGAGAACCTCATCACGGCTCATAACCATATGGGTTTGCAATTCATAGTTAAAGACAGTTGGTTCTGTAGGCAATGGGGTAGGCTCTTTAGTCAACATATGACCTTCCTTAACCCAACGTTCAATACCACCAGACAATACACGTACATCAGACAAGCCCATGTAACGCAATGTCCACCAAAGGCGGCCCGCCAAGAACAGCCAAGAATCATACACTACCACCTTGGACTCACGTGTAATACCGTAAGACTCAAGAGTATGCGCCAATTGCTCCATATCCGGCAATGGATGACGACCGCCATGCTCACCTAAAGGACCTGTTAAATCCTTATCTAAATCTACCGGAAAAGAACCCTTAATATGGCCTTGTTTATAGTCTAGATAGCCTCGCGCATCTAAGATGATAACCTCATCGAGACATGCTAATAATTCTTTAGGAGTGATAAAATTTGACATAAGTACTCCTTTCGTTGATTATATCGAAAAATACAAATCTTTTAATAATATTATATAACGATATGAAAGTATGGACAATGAATATCAAAATATAATTTAAACAATAGTCATATATGTACTAATCCCCCTTATACATTACGAGTACCTATCCACATAAATAAAGGGTACGTCTATATATCATTATAGACGTACCCTTTATTTATGTATTTCAATTATAAAAGAAACGAATTTCCACATCGCAAACATACATATGTATGCTCCCAATCGCGACGCAATACTGGATATGTGTCTCTATTCCATACATATCGTTGATATGTTTTATAGATTAACAATGCATATGCACCAAAATAGATAATTAAGGAAGCTTCATGTTTACTTAGACCTGAGATCCAAAGTAATAATACGAGACCAAATTGAATGCCAATCCACCACTTTAAAATATATGTAACAATTGATTTTTTCATTGGCGGTTTTGCCATCATAGAAAGTGCTGTTTGTTGTGTGCCTACTGTATTCCCGATACCAACACCTACTCGACCACCAGCACCAATACCTACACCAGTAGTTACACCATTTACATTGGAAAAACCACCAGCATAAGCAATATTATAACTTTGGATATTCTCTGATTGGCAATATGGACATACGTATGCATTCTCGCTCATAATTCTCTCTCCTATTGTATCTCAAATTATTATAATCGTTTATATCCTACTTACTGTTAATGAGAAAGCAATGAGAGTCACATAATTTTTAATGATAAAAAAGCCCCTATCATAGATAGGGACTTTCACAATAAAAATTTCACATTGTAATATTGTTTAAATGCCTTTACTGAAATAACATACCCACTTGAAGTTGCATCAATTTTTTGAAGCTCATCACATAATAAAACTAGAGTTTATACTAACACTAATAATTATAAACGTTTAGAGATCGCATTTACTGCATCAATATCAGCAGGTAACCAATCTACTGAGTATAAATTCTCTTTTGAAAGCCATTTTGCTGCTTCGTGTTCTAATAAAGTAATATCAGAATCATTTACTAAAGAACATAAATAGCAATGCATGGTTAAATCAAACTTCTCATATCCTGTATATTCAATAGTAATAACATGTTCTTGAACAGCAATATCAGCTTCTAGTTCTTCTTTAATCTCCCTCTTTAATGCTACTTCATGAGCTTCACCAGGCTCAATTTTACCACCTGGAAATTCCCAACCATCTTTTAAATCCCCATAACCACGTTGAGTAGCTAATATAGTATTATCTTTTTTGATAATCGCGGCTACGACTTCGATATGTTTTCGTTGTTGACTCATATATATCCTTATCCATTAACAATATAATCATAAATATCATCCCGCACAGGTACTTCGAGTTGATATTCCAGCTCTACTGCCATAGTACCATTAGCCATAAAGATTTCTTTGGCTCGTTCTTGTCCTGTAGAATGAATAGGACCTAAATAGTAAAACTCTTTAGACTCTTCATCATCTTTATTTTTTCTCATAAATAAGTGCATAGCAACACCTAATTTATCAGCATTAAATGCAGTCTGCACATCATCTGAAGAAAATGATCGTTTATTTTTAGAAATAGCTTTTAATAATCCTGGGTTTTCAAATCTATCTTCATATTTGATGGTATCTTGAATATCCTCTGCTTTATGATAATTGATAAATACAGGATACGTTTTTGTTTCTTTATGATATTTATATCCACCAATGTTAAGAGGCACTTCATTTTGAGGCCATTCTAATAATTGACAGACTTGCTCATAGGTATACTTTTCATATAAAGCAAAGGGAGTATTAGGATAGATATTATCTTTATATTTATCATTAAACTGCTTTAAGCCATATGTGACAAGTTCTTGTACTTGCGCTTTAAAATCATGATCTTCTAATGCCTGTTTAAACACTTGTGAAATTCCATAATGACCATTAGAAAGCTCAATAAATACACTATTCTCAAAGGTTTTTTGTGCTGCTTTAACGCCAAATTGATTTGTCATTACATTAATGAGATTAATCCGCCCATAATCAGATAGTTCTAAGTTATAGGAATTATTAAGCTCATTCGATACATATGCAATAACATCATGATGCCCATCTAGTAAAGCTTGTAATGCCAAAAGGTCTCGTACACGTATCCCCGTTGTCAGCTTTTGAGATATAAAATGTAACATTCGTTCCTGAATAGGTGTAAATGATACATCATAGTCTTTATCCTTAATTTTTATCAAGAAATTATGATATGACTTAAATTTATTAAAAATACGACTAATATCAATAGATCCATGCTCTGCAAAATCAGAAATTTTAGGAATACGACCTAATTTAAAACGTAAATTAAAATAGGCTTCCTTAATCAATTTCATATCAGAAAACTTTGCCGTATCGATAGATTCATAAATACGTTGTTTAGCAATTTTATCAAAATGTACTGTTGAGCTGCCAGGGATAATACGATTACCAGCTTGTACATAACGACGCAACGTATCCTTGTTATAACTTCTATCACCAGATAGCGCCAAAGGAATCATAAAGTTATTTGTATAATTTCCAATAAAATCTAGAATTACTACATATTCCTTATCTTCAAACTTACGGAGTCCACGCCCTAACTGTTGAATGAAAATTATAGGACTTTCAGTTTGACGTAGCATAATAACTTGATTGATTTCAGGTATATCAACACCTTCATTAAAGATATCTACAGTAAAGATGTAGTCTAATTGCTCATCAAGTCTACCTTGATAGTCCCCTGTCCCTGTTAAGCGAGCAATCGTTTTCTCTCTAATCTCTTGGCTATCCTCACCAGTTAAGCTTACAGTGCGATAAATACCACGCTCATTAAAAGCGTCAGATAAAGCTTTTGCTTCAATACGATTACTACAAAATACCAAGCCTTTTACACGACTACCACTATGCCCAAAGTAACGTATTTTCTCAATTATTTTATCAACGCGTTCTTTCGTAGACAAATTAGAGAAAGTAACCTCCATATCATTAATTGGTTCGTCTGTATCGACCCATAAGTCACTGATACCAAAATAGTGGAATGGACACAATAAATCTTCCTCTAACGCTTCTTGTAATCGAATTTCATAAATAATATTATGATCAAAAAGCTCATATAAATCATAACCGTCAGTCCGCTCTGGACTCGCGGTCATCCCTAAAAGGAACTGTGGTTTAAAATAGTCGATAATCCTTTGATAACTTTCGGCTCCCGCACGATGCACTTCATCAATAATAATACAATCAAAAGTTTTTGGATCGTACTGTTTCATTACATCAGAGCGCCCCATCATCTGCATTGTTGAAAACACATGGGTTGCATCATATTTTTTTACATTACCAGATACTAGCCCAAACGTTAGAGATGGATCATTATAAACCCGTTCAAAACTTGCCATAGCCTGTTTTGCAATTTGTTCCCGATGTACTATAAATAATATTCTTTTCGGATTCATTTCACGCATAGCAAAAGCTGCTGCGTAAGTTTTACCCGTCCCTGTAGCAGAAATTAAAAGTCCTCGTTTAGCATGATTTGCTCTTAACTCATTAAAGTTGGCAATAAACTGTTGTTGCATCATATTTGGTTCTAAAGTAGGTACATCTACCTTCTTAAATTGTTCTGCAACACTCCTTTGTGAGAAACGTTCTGGACGAACCCATCTAGGCTTATACCAAGGGATAAAGTCTTCATAAGGAATAGCAAATTTTGAATTCCAATACAGCTCAAATTCCTCATTAATTTCTCTTGCATAGGTATCACTACCATGTACTTCAGAACGAGTATTCCACTCTCTATTGTTCTTTAGTGCATTAATAGTTAAATTAGAGCTACCTATAATAATTTGATAGGATTCATCTTTTCTAAAGATATATCCTTTTGTATGAAAACCATGTCCACTGCCTTGAGTAGTACAATATACCTTCAAATCAATATTCTTTAGATTCCCCAAATCTTCTAGAACCTGTGGATTATTAAAGCCAAGATAGTCTGTTGTTAATATACGGCCATGTACACCTCGATCTTCTAACTCTTTAAGTATTGGCTTTAGTGTTAGTAGACCTTCTGGTGTTATAAACGCTACAGAGATTAAAAACTCATCACAATTACGCAAGCCATCTTCAATAGCAGATAGTACATTGCGACCTTCCCCGTTAGCAATGAGTTCTGAGGATGTAGCGAAATTGAGCAAACGATTCGATTCTGACATAATAAACTCCCCATATACTGAATACTATACTTGCTATTATACCAGCCGCAGCTGCAGCGTCTAGAGAAATATATTTTTATACAAAATAACTTATTTATGTAAAAGTCTTTTACTATTATTCATCTATAAATCGCTAATTATAAATATTAATACATGTTCACATAACATAATTTCATCTATTCCTTATGATTCTCCGCCCTATACGTCTTTTTTGGTACGTAAGTTTATGATATAATGTAACTAATTACTCTAGGGGCGTAGTCCGCCCAAACGGATCCAAAAGAGTTAGTGTGTTTTCAAGGAGCGTGCGCAGTTGAAAAAGGGGTACATCAAGTTAATAGCGGCCGTCGTGCTTGGCATTGCTATTATCGGTGGTGGGATCTACGGGGTGTATACACTCTTGTCATCCAATACAACGACAATTTTATATCGATCAACCGTTGACGATAAGATCAACGCCATCCGGCCTTACATCGTCGCATTAGACACATATAATTCTTACAGTGTAGCCTATGCCAACCAATTGCAACCAACACTTGAAGAGTTGCGTAATGGTTCCCATAACACAACGATTACATTGCCTAAGTACAAGGATCTTAAAACAGCTTTAGAGGCTGCAAAACAGGATAGCCCAACTCCATACGAAGATGTAAATCAATCTACTAACGATGTGTTAGCAGTACTAGATCAATTGATTCCTATTGCAGACCAATTGCAAGCCTATTATGTAGAGCGTCGCTTTGAAAAAGATAATTTTAAAGGTAGTGATGAGTTAGCGGCACAATATGTACCTCTAGCGGAACAGTTCTATGCTACATACAACGCTTTAGATTTAGCCTTAGATAATCGTAATAATGAGCTTTATACAGAGCGCATGAACGAGTATCAAGGTGAGAAACGTGAAAATGCAGTTAACTTTATTGAGTTAAATCTCATGACTGCTCAAACAATTGACCTCATCGATCCAGATGGAAATACAGATACACAAAAGGTTGAAGCAAACTTGCAACAAATCACACAACGTATCAATAAGTTACAACCTGGTACAACATCTGAAACACAAAATGCAGTACGAGAATATCAAGACGCTGTAAAAGAATTTGTCGCAGAGGCTCGTAACTACATCATCATCAATTCTTCCTACGGCGAAGCCTATACGCAACTATTCACTAAATATAACAAAATGGTTGGCAAAGCAAATGTCGTAAACATGGCAGAGCTTGATGCAACAGAACAAAAGAAAAAATAAAGAACTACACAAAGAGGACTAGCTCACAGAGCTAGTCCTCTTTTGATGTGTCTATACTACCAAAACGTATAATAATGGATTTCATTACTATCGTTTACATAGTAAGATTATTTTCGTTTTAAATCTTTCGTAATGATATAGTATTCAGATGGAGATATCTTAATCCCATCAATTTGTGTATTCCCTATGATATTGATCTTAGGGTATCCAAGGAATAGTGCTACAGAATCATCTAGCATCAATTGTTGTGCATTGATAACCGCATTACGGCGTACTACTGGATCATTGGCACTTTCACCAAGGGCTAATAATTCATCAAAACGCGGATTGGAGAAGCCAGAACCATTACTTTCAGAACCTGTCCCCCAATATTGTTTCAAGAACCACACAGGTTGACCTGTATTAGCTGTTACGACGCTAGAAATTAGCATATCGTAATCACCCGTTTGAGCTAGTGTGTCGATCACAGCATAGTCTACGATCTTGATTTGCAAATCTACACCGATTTTCTTATAGTCCGCTTGCAATGCTTCTGCATATAATGGCAATTCAGGACGAGATGTATAAGCATAGAAGTCTAATACTAAATTTTCCCCATCTTTATCGACAATGCCATCCCCATTTGTATCAACATAGCCTTCTTTTTTCAATAATTCTTTAGCCCGTTCTACATTATATGCATTAGGGTCGCGCAATTGATTATAGCCGTAGTCGATGGATGGTGGTAATGGTGCTTTACCTGCTATAAAGGTATCTTTCATCAAATTCTTTGCATAGGACTCACGGTCTGCAGCAGCAATAAGGGCTGCTCGAATATTAGGGTTTTTGAGCTTCCCTTTTTGACTCATGCGAACGAATACATCACGCAAGGAGGAATCTTCATAAATAGTAAACTTCTTATCGTTTTGGAAGATACCATATTCACCAGGTCCAATACTGATAGCCATATCTACATCTCCAGATTGTAGTGCCATAGCACGTGTATTGGCATCGTTAATGGATGGAATTTCGACCTTAGCAAAGCCTGGCTTACCATCCCAGTAGTTATCATTCCTTGTGAGCTCAGCACGCTCTTTTGTAAAGGATGTCACTACATAAGGGCCAGTCCCAATTGGACCTTCTTTTGCGATATCACGACCATTTGCCTCTGCCGTTACATCTATAATTAGGAACAAAGGATCCCCTAACAAGTTTGGCAAATTATAATAAGGCTTATCGGTCTTAATGGTGAGTTCTTGACCATTCGCAGTCATTTCAGTGTAATTAAAGAATGTTTTTGCCCGTTTACTCTTAGCAAAACTTCTCTCCAAGGATGCTTTTACAGCCTCAGCGGTTAAAGGCTTACCATTAGAGAACTTAACCTTATCATTGATGGTGAAAGTCCAAGACATTTTGTCATCACTTTGTTTCCAAGAGGATGCCAGCCATGGTTTGGCATTCATATGGTCATCAAATTTTATGAGTGTTTCGCCTACACCGTACCGCACAACAGCCCAGCTAAAATAGTTTTCTGTTGGCTCCAAAGTACCAGCAAAGCTAATGGCTCCGACCTTTAACACATCATTAGATGAATCGGATGATTGATTCATACAGCCTACAGTGCCAAACACCACAACACCAAGGGTCATACCAATCAGTAAAGCCTTACGTAATCCTTTCATTCATACACCTAACCTTTCTCTATATGTATATCACTTCATATGAGCATATCTTAATTATACCCATAGGGGTATATCACTTAGTCAACTATACTATATATTAAGTGTTAACACAATCTTTTTTGAGAAAATTTTCGATATGATTATATAGATACAGATATGATTATATGCATACAAATAAATATATATGGATAATCGACATACAAAAATAGCAGTTAACCAAATGGCTAACTGCTATTATTTACACCTATGCTTCTAAAGCGGCTTCTTCTAATGTAAGGGGTTTATGTTCTTGGCCGATCTCAAAGATAGAGCTCAATAGAACCTTCGTATAAGGATGCTTTGCATCGGCTAAATGGAATGCATCTAGCTCTTCAACGATAGCCCCTTTGTACATTACGACCACCTTGTGGCACATGGTACGAATGAAGGCGATATCATGAGCGATAAATAGGTATGTTAAGTTTTTCTTTTTTTGTAAACGCGCCAATAAATAGGCAATGGAGTCTTGTACAGATACGTCTAGAGCACTAGTGGCTTCGTCTAATACGAGAATTTCAGGCTCAAGTACAATAGCACGGGCAATGGCCACACGTTGACGTTGACCACCAGACATTTCATGAGGATAGCGATACATAAACTCGCGAGGTAAATCTACCATCTCAAGATAATCGCCAGCAATTTGTTCTTCTTTCCCTTTTTCTAGAAGACCAAAGTTATATAGTGGCTCAAGGATGATATCCTTTACCTTCATACGCGGATTAAATGCTGCCGATGGATCTTGGAATACCATTTGAATTTTCTTACGGTATTCTTTTGTCTGCTCAGAGTTCATATGTTGTATTTCTACGCCATCTACATAAATCTCGCCTTCTGTGATAGGCAGCATCTTCATAATCATACGAACCAATGTAGTTTTACCAGAGCCAGATTCCCCTACAATCCCAAGGGACTGGCCTTTTTCTAAGGTAATATTAATATCCTTACATGCTTCGAGCTCACCACCTGTAGGAAGTGGGAATCGTTTATATACATTCTTAATTTCTACAGCGTAATTAGTCAATGTAACGTCCTCCTCCCAATGTTGGTACTGCATCTTTTAATTGTTTCGTATATTCATTAGATGGATTTTCCAAAATATCTTGTGGCGTCCCTGCATCTACAACACGGCCCTTTTTCATAACAATGATATAGTCAGACATATAGGCTGCTACACCAAGATTATGAGTCACCATAACAATAGCAGAGTTATGCTCTTTAGCGAGCTCTAACATTTGCATAACTACTTGAGATTGTGTCGTTACATCTAAGGCAGATGTAGGTTCGTCACCAATTAGTAATGCTGGGTCCATAGCTAATGCCATGGCAATCCCAACCCGTTGGCGTTGACCACCAGACAGTTCGTGTGGATAACGGCGCAATATATCTGCCCCATTAGAAAGAGATACTGCTTCTAACAGCTCAATGGCACGACGATCACATTCGTCATTAGAGATCTCAATATGAGACTTGAATAACTCTCTAAACTGCTTACCGATACGAACAATTGGATCTAAGGCACTACCACTATCTTGGAAAATCATGGCCATCTCTTTGCCGCGCAAAGATCTCCATTCAGATTTAGACAGGTTACGAAGGTTATGACCATTGAAAATCATGGTGCCATCTGTAACTTCACCACCTACAGGCAATAAACCCATGAGGGCCCGGATCACGGTAGTTTTACCAGATCCGGACTCGCCTACGATGGTTAATACCTTGCCGCGTTCCAAGGTAAAATTCACATC
>CAKPXN010000035.1 GCA_934202095.1 uncultured Veillonella sp. | reverse complement strand
ATAAAGCCTCCTATTGTGCTATCTGGTCATTTAGAATCAGCCGTAGAGATTACTCTATGTACTGAAAATGGGGAAATCACAAAACCTATTTGTATCGTTGCAAAACGACATATCCATATGTCCCCTGAGGATGCAAAACGGCTTAATGTAAACGATGGCGATAGCGTTAATGTTGAGCTTCAAACGGCAGAACGCACCACTGTATTTGGTGATGTTATCGTACGGGCCGTACCTGGTTTTGTTCTAGAACTCCACATTGATACAGATGAGGCAAATGCTGCCAATGTACAAGGTACAGTGATGGCGAGAATTGTACATTAAAGTAGGTGATATGATGAAAGGTTTGAAAAAGGCAAATAATACCTTGCAAGAGTTCTCTGATCTTGTAGAGTCTAAACAAGTGAGCTCTCATAATCAAAAGAATTTGCGTGTAGGCATTGACCTTGGTACATCATCTATTGTCCTATCCGTAGTAAACGATAAAGGTAAACCTATATATGGTGCCTTTGAATACAACGAATCTATTCGAGATGGCCTTGTAGTTGACTATGTGGGAGCTGTTACGATTACGCGAGCGCTAAAGGCTAAGGCGGAAGCAGCCTTAGGCACAGAACTTGTATATGCTGCAGCAGCCGTTCCACCTGGAACGATAGGCAAGAATAAAGATGTAGTAGGTCATGTTCTTGAAAGTGCCGGTTTTGAAGTAACCTGTATTTTAGACGAGCCTACCGCTGCTGCTAATGTGCTAGGCATCACCGATGGAGCTGTTATTGACGTCGGTGGTGGTACTACGGGCATAAGCATTTTAAAAGATGGCCAAGTTGTATATACCGTAGATGAGCCTACAGGAGGTACCCATATGAACCTCGTAATTAGCGGGGCCTATGGGATTTCCATCCCTGAAGCGGAGGCTTATAAGCGCAATGAAGCAAATAAACGCGATGTATATGCAACCATACGGCCTGTTGTTGAAAAAATGGCAGCTATTTCTAAGCGTGCGTTGCAAGAGGGTGGCTATGAAAAGGGGACTCCTATTGTTGTTGTAGGTGGTGCTTCTAATTTTGAGGAATTCACAAAAACTTTCAGTCAATATATAGGATTGCCCGTAGATAAGCCATTATATCCAGAATTTGTAACGCCCTTAGGGATTGCCATGGGAAGTGAGCATTAATATGGATGCATTAGTTAAACTGGTGCTAGAACGCCTAGAAAAGCGTATGACATCCACTGCTACGTTTATGGTCACAGAGTGCAATAGCTATGATGAACATATATTGTTGCAGAATCAACTCATTTCTTTCAGTGGTATAGATTATGGTCATATACGAGAGTTAATGGGCGATACATTGGTGCCTTGGGTTACTTATTTGCATCGTGCATTAGCCTATGACTGTGAGGTGACAATACGCCTAGCAGTTCCTGTAACCTCGTTGATGAATCCATCAGTCATTCTAGATTGGCCTATCAAATTTTTAGATAAATTTGGTCGTCCTATATATGCTAGTCATCAAGCTTGGATAACGGCCTCTTTTGTTAGATCTTGTGAAAGTCAGTCTATTATCGTCATATATAGGGGACAACGGTTCACCATGGCTGCTCGAGATGAAATCGAGCGCTTAGGTATCACAATAATTGAAGGGAACGAGAAGTATGCAAGTCGGTAAAGTTGTGGGTAGTATCGTATCTACTCAAAAGCATGAATCTCTAAAGGGAATGAAACTGATGATGGTGGACATTCTCGACGGAGAACAAGAGTTGACGGGGCGCATAGAAATCGCCGTCGATACAGTATGTGCTGGTGAAGGTGAATATGTGCTTCTAACTCGAGGCTCATCGGCACGGCATATTTTCGAAGATGATAGAGGCACCGCAGTAGATTGTGCTATTGTGGGTATTATTGATAGTTTTGAAAAATAATTGTATAGGAAATAGCTGGTGCCAGAGTTAAACCTAGTTATTGTGTCACATCATGAATGTATCTCTGATTGTGTACACCGTAAGTTAAGATGGTCATTGCATCAGCCATGCAACCTATATGGAGGTTCATGATGGAAAATAATATACAGTTGAAAGAAATGATTCGCTCCATGGTTATAGATGTATTAGAGGGGAAAAAGCAAGAAACAGCTTCATCACAACGTATCAAACAAGCATCTAGAGGGCAAGTTGAACCAGGCGTATTTGATACAGTTGATGAAGCAATTCAAGCAGCAAAAGTAGCACAAGAACGCTTTGAAGATTGCACTTTGGCAACTCGTGAGAAGGTAATAGCAGATATTCGTGCTGCTATGCGTCCACGAGTACAAGAGTTGGCTTTAAAAACTGTTGAAGAAACAGGTATGGGTCGTGTTGCGGATAAAGTACTGAAATTGAATCTTACTCTAGATAAAACACCTGGAGTAGAAGATCTTGTCACAGAGTGTGAAACTGGTGATAATGGTATGACATTGTATGAATTATCTGCTTACGGTGTTATTGGTGCTATTACCCCAAGTACTAATCCAGCAGAAACTTTAATATGTAATACAATTGGTATGCTAGCAGCAGGGAATGCAGTATTTTTTAGTGTGCATCCTGGTGCTAAGCATCTCAGTCGATTGTTAGTTAGTGAACTTAACCAAATTATTTCTAAATCGATTGGCATTGAAAACCTTATCGTTACACTTAGTGAACCATCTATTGAGTCTGCTCAAGAGATGATGGTACATCCAGATGTAAGTTTATTGGTTGTTACTGGTGGCCCTGGTGTAGTAAAACAAGCACTACAAAGTGGCAAAAAGGTGATTGGTGCAGGTGCTGGTAATCCACCAGCTTTTGTAGATGAAACCGCAGATATAAAAAAGGCAGCTCAAGATATTGTTCTCGGTGCTAGCCTTGATAATAATATTTTATGTATTGCTGAAAAGAGTGTCGTTGCAATGCGTCAAATTGAGCCACAGTTGGTTCAAGAAATGGTGAGAGTAGGCTGTGTACTCGTTGAAAATCAACAAGATATTCAACGTTTGGTAGACTTAACTGTATTACCTAATGGGACACCAAATAAAAAGTTTGTTGGTAAGAATGCTAGCGTTATACTTGATGCGGCACGTATCCCATATAATGGTGATCCACGATTGATTATTATACGTACTCCTAAAGACCATCCATTTGCAGTTATTGAAATGTTGATGCCTATTCTCCCAGTTGTGACAGTAGACAGCTTTGATGAAGGCCTCGAAGTATGCTTGATGTTAGAAGCAGGCTTACATCATACAGCAACAATGCATTCCTTGAATATGGAACGCCTTAATCGAATGGCGCGTAAAATGAAAACATCTATTTTTGTTAAAAATGGTCCATCCTATGCGGGCCTTGGATTTAGTGGTGAAGGTACGACAACCTTTACAATCGCTACACCTACTGGGGAATCGACTACATCTGCGCGATGCTTTGCACGACGTCGTAGATGTTGCTTAACGACAGGATTTAATATTCGATAGGTGGTGAGCATGTGGATAAATGGACTTTTCCAACTCAAATTTATGCAGGATCAGATTCGTTGAATCGACTTACAGAATTTAATAATGAATCCATCCTAATCATATGTGATCCATTTTTAAAAGATTCTCCAAGCCTTTCTTATGTAATGGGGTTAATGGATAATAAAAATGAGGTCAGCATTTATACTGATGTTGTACCAGATCCTCCAATCTCGCATGTCGCTAAGGGGATTGAATATATGCAAGGTATTAAACCTTCTATAATTATCGCCATAGGTGGGGGCTCTTGTATTGATATGAGTAAAGGTATAGCCTATTTTGGACGTAAGTTAAAGCATATGAATATTAAATCTTTCATTGCTATTCCTACCACTAGTGGGACTGGCTCAGAGGTTACATCTTTTGCGGTTCTTACGGACAGCGAAACTAAGATAAAATATCCTCTTGTGGACGATGCAGTACTACCTGATGAAGCATTATTAACGCCATTATTTGTAAAAACATCTCCACCAGGTGTTACTGCTTATAGTGGCATGGATGTATTAGTTCATGCACTTGAAGCCTATGTGGCAACGGCAGCAAATAACTTTACCGATGCTTTAGCTCAACAGGCAATTGAACTTGTTTTTGAATACTTACCAAAATGTCATAAAACAACAGCTACAGATCAAGACCGCATGTCTATGCATGAAGCATCATGCCTTGCAGGACTTTCTTTTAATAAGGCCGGAGTAGGTATTGTTCATGCTATGGCACATCAGTTGGGAGGACAGTTTCATGTGCCTCATGGCCTTGCTAATAGCATGCTTTTACCTTATGTAATTGCCTTTAACTGTTCTCATAACCCTGAAGTAGCGAAAAAGTATGCACATTTATCTGCTAAATTGGGCTTTGCATCGCATGAATCTTCAGAAGAAAAGAAATTAGGTGCTTTGTTAGAAGCAATTATTAAATTGCAACGCACTTTAGGATGTCCAATGACACTTACTGATTTCGGCATAGATAAGGCCACAGCTGAGGGAAAATTAAATCTAATGGCCGATAGAGCGTTAGAGGATATGTGTTATCGATTTAATCCATATCCAGCTAATCGAAATGATTTAATTAAGTTATATAGAAATGTTTTATAAAACACAATATAAGACTAGTATTAATGGATACTTAAAAAGAGGCTTTAATAGTTATTAAGGTCTCTTTTTTGTAAGTTTTACGCAGTTAATGTATCTTTGCACACAAAACTTTTCACGTGGGAGTGGTATAATAAAAAATACACGACATATAGATTTAAATATATTTTATTAGGAATAGTCATGTTCCATATACCACATTGGAATATGATAAAACCTAGAATTAATCTCTGTTTGTTGTATAATATATTTAATATTTAATATTTAATTTTTTAGATGTGAAGTTAAAAGCTTTATTATTTAACTTTTACTTAAATGTATGAAGAAAAATGGTGCGAGCGTGCCAATTCTTCATTTTTCAAGAGAGGTATATATGCAAAAATCCTTACGTATGGGGATCGATGTTGGCTCTACAACGGTCAAGGTCGTTTTGTTGGACGAACAAGATAATTATTTGTATAAAAAATATATCCGACATTACGCCAATATTCTGGATACTGTTCATACATTGCTACAAGAGGCTCAAGTGGGCTATGAAGATGCAAAAGTACATGTAGCAATTACAGGTTCTGGCGGTATGGCGATGGCTGATAAGGTGCGTATACCTTTTGTGCAAGAAGTAATTGCCGAAACAAAGGCGATAAAAGCATTGTACCCACAAACAGATGTTATTATCGAACTTGGTGGTGAAGATGCTAAGGTTACTTACCTAGGCCGTACTGCAGAACATCGCATGAATGGTTCTTGTGCCGGTGGTACAGGTGCTTTCATCGATCAAATGGCAACATTATTGCAAACTGATGCATCCGGTCTTAATCAATTAGCGATGAATTCGGATACTATCTATCCGATTGCTGCTCGCTGTGGCGTATTTGCGAAAACAGATGTGCAAGCATTGCTCAACCAAGGTGCATCTCATGAAAATATTGCTAAATCCGTATTTCAAGCTATTGTAAACCAAACAATTGCTGGTCTTGCGTGCGGTCATAAAATCGAAGGTAATGTAGCATTCCTTGGTGGTCCATTGACCTTCTTATCCGAATTACGTCAATGTTTCTGTGACACATTGGAACTTGATGAAGCTCATCGTATCATCCCTGAAAATGGTGAGTTGTTTATTGCCCTAGGCGCAGCCCTCATGAATGATGAGTGCCGTGATATTACGGTTGGTGAGTTAACTAAAGAAATTGGTGCGCTTATTGGTGTACCAATGGAAGCTACCGATCGTGTTGATCCGTTGTTTAAGAATGAAGAAGAATTAGAGGCATTCCGCGCACGTCACGCTAAGGCGGTAACACCAAAGGGTGATATTAAAGATGCCGAAGGTCCATGTTACCTTGGTATCGATGCGGGTTCTACGACATTGAAAGTCGTGTTAATCAATAGTAAAAATGAGATCATCTTCTCTCACTACGGTCCAAATCATGGCAAGCCATTAGAAAAATCTCAAGAACTCATTGAGAAAATCTATAGCTTATTGCCAAAAGGGGCTTATATCGCTCATTCTGGTGTAACAGGATACGGCGAAGCATTCTTGAAACGCGCTCTTGGCATCGATATTGGGGAAGTAGAAACAATCGCCCATTATCGAGCTGCTCAATTCTTCTGCCCTGATGTATCCTTTATCTTGGATATTGGCGGTCAAGATATGAAGTGTACAAAGGTACGCGATGGCTATATCGAAGATATTGTATTGAATGAAGCCTGCTCCTCTGGTTGTGGTTCTTTCATCGATACATTTGCTACATCCTTGCGTTTGCCGATTGAGCAATTTGCTAAGGAAGGTTTGTTGGCACCTATGCCAATCGACTTGGGTTCCCGTTGTACCGTATTTATGAACTCCAAGGTAAAACAAGCGCAAAAAGAAGGCGCTACTGTACCGGATATTGCGGCTGGCCTTGCGTACTCTGTTATTAAAAATGCATTGTACAAGGTACTTAAGGTAAAAGACCCTAAAGAATTAGGTGACCACATCGTAGTACAAGGTGGTACATTCTATAATGAAGCAGTACTTCGCGCCTTTGAAAAATTGATGGGCGTTGAAGTAATTCGTCCTGATGTATCCGGTTTGATGGGTGCTTATGGGATGGCTTTATTGGCTTCTGAAGCAGCAGAGGAATTACAAAATCAACATAGTTCATTGCTAGATGTGGACGGCTTGAAATCATTGCAAGTATCTACATCCATGCGCAACTGTGGATTGTGTTCCAATAACTGTATGCTAACGATTAATGCATTTTCCGATGGTCGTACCTATGTAACCGGCAATCGTTGTGACCGTGGTGCGGGTGATATGATTCAAGAGAAACATAAGCCTGTACCTAATATGGTGGAAGTAAAATTACGCCGTTATTTTGATTACTTCCTAAAGAAAAATATTTCTGAGTTTGAAGGTAAATTGCGTATCGGTATTCCTCGCGTCCTCAATATGTACGAAGATTTTCCATTCTGGTTTACATTCTTTAATCAATTGGGCTGCGAAGTGGTATTGTCAGATTATACGACGAAGGATCAATATAATAAGGCGATTGATACCATTCCTTCTGATACCGCATGTTATCCTGCTAAGGCCGTTCATGGCCATATCCGCGATCTTTCACAAGCACAGGTCGATTTAATCTGGTATCCATGTATTCAACATGGTCCGAAGGAATTTAGCCGCGACAATAACTATCATTGCCCTATGGTTATTTCCTATCCAGAATTGATTCGCAATAATATGCAAGATGTGATGGGAAAAACACCGTTTTATGCACCATTCTTACCATTAGCAGATAAGAAATCTTTGGTGCCTGCTTTGGTGAAAGCCTTAAAAGACTTGCCATTCTCTAAATCTGAAATTTCTAATGCCGTTGAGACCGCTTGGGCTGAACAAGAAAAATGTAAGGCTGACTATCGCGAGATGACAAAGAAAACTGTATCTCGTCTCGTAGCAGAACAAGTGCCTACCATCGTATTGGCTGGTCGTCCATATCATTTAGACTCTGGTATTAATCATGGTATTCCTGAGCTTATTACCTCTCTTGGTATGGCGGTTCTTACCGAAGATGGTGTAGCACCACTCGGCAAGGATATTAAACATCTTCGCGTTGTAGACCAATGGTCCTACCATAGTCGTCTATATCATGCAGCCGAATTTGTCAGTCGTACGGAAGGGTTCCAAATTGTTGAGTTGAACTCCTTCGGTTGTGGTCTTGATTCTATTGTGGCAGACCAAGTAAAGGATATCTTATCTGCAAAGCATAAGATTCACACATTGCTTAAAATTGATGAAGGCACAAACTTAGGCGCTGTTACCATTCGCTTGCGTTCCTTGCAATCCGTAATGGAACGGAGTATGCGTAAACACCATAATCCAGAGGCTCCTGTAGAGACCGTTGTTGATGATACACCAGCATATGATTATGAACGCGTTATCTTTACCGAAGAAATGCGTAAGACCTATAAGATTTTGGTGCCTCAAATGTCACCTCTTCATTTCCAACTATTGGAGCCAGTGCTTAAGTCTGAAGGTTATGACTTTGACATGTTACCAGCACCTACGCGTGAAGATGTAGAGGTAGGTCTAAAATATATCAATAATGATGCATGTTATCCTGCTATCATCGTTGTAGGCCAATTGATGAGCGCCTTATTGTCCGGTAAGTACGATGTTAATAAAACGGCTGTTATCATCTCTCAAACCGGTGGTGGTTGTCGTGCTACCAACTATATTGGTTATTTGCGTAAAGCCCTCATCGATGCAGGTATGAAACAAGTTCCAATCTTGTCACTTAATGCGAGTGATATGGAACGTCAACCAGGTTTTAAGTTGACTAAATCCTTCTTACATCGCATGATTCAAGCTGTAGTATACGGAGATGCGTTGATGCAATGTGTATTGGCTACGCGTCCTTATGAAATTAATCCAGGATCTGCAGATGCATTGTGCGATTATTGGGTTAAAAAATTACGTGAACGTATTACAAAAGCTAATATATTCCAATATAGTAAATATATTAAGAACATCATTGAAGACTTTGACAATTTACCAGTCGATAAATCTAAGCCGAAACCTCGTGTTGGCGTGGTAGGTGAAATCTACGTTAAATTCCATCCAAGTGCGAATAACCATATCAATGAACTTATAGAAAAAGAAGGCGGTGAGGTTGTAACCTCTGGTCTACTAGACTTCTTCTTGTACTGTGCTATGGATAGTACATATCGTGCTAAACACTTAGATGGTACATGGCTTTCTGGATTCTTTGGTTCCTTGGCTCGAGAAGCGTTAGAATTATACCGCTTGCCATATGCAAAAGCCGTTGCGGCATCTAAGCATTTTGATCCATTGCAACGGATGACGAAGGTTGCAAAAGAAGCGGCTCATTATATTGACCTTGGTAACCAATGCGGTGAAGGTTGGTTCCTTACAGGCGATATGATTGATCTTATCGAAAAAGGTGCAAAACAAGTAGTTTGCTTGCAACCATTTGGCTGCTTACCTAATCACGTTAGTGGTAAAGGCATGGTAAAAACATTATCCGAAGCATATCCTGATGTGCGCATTGCAGCCATCGACTATGACCCAGGTTCAAGTGCGGTAAACCAAGCAAACCGATTGAAGTTGTTGTTAGCAACAATGTTTGAATGATCATGTAATAGTTAATTATATACTCAATGAATATAAAAAAAAGCGTCCCTAGTGATATGCCTCTCTTTACTGGACAACCAGTAAAGGGGTACATATCAGGGACGCTTTTTTATGAAATTGATTAATCCTCTTTAATCATTGTATAGAAGCATACTAATGCTAATACAGCACATACAACCATAACAATCCCCATAGGGATGCCAGTATGGCTTCCACCAATACCAACTAATGGCGATACGAACCCAGCTGAAAACATGCCTGCGAATCCTAAAATAGCAGAGGCGCTACCTGCTTGGTGTCCATATTTCGCCATTGCCATAGAGAAACCTGTTGATCCAAATACAGATACGGTACAAACTGTAAAGAACAGAATGAGACTAGTTACAATAAAGGACCAATTAAAATACATCGCACAAAGGAATAGGATAGAGCCAATCGTTAATTGCAATAGACTGGTATGTAAAATGGTTTTAATTTTTACAACATTACTTACTTTGGCACTGATTACGCTAGCGAGGATAATACCGCAACTATTAATACCGAACATATAACTAAACTCTTGTGCAGATAAATTGAATATATTTTGATATACAAAGGATGAACCTGAAATATAGGCAAAGAAACTACCAAAGGCGAATAGCTGAACTAGAGTCTGGCCTAAGAAAGAACCATCTTTTAGTAGAGCACCGTAATTTTTAAATGCTGTTGCTATACCACCGGAAATCCGCTTTTCTGGTGGTAGGCTTTCAGTAAAAAAGAAAGAGCCCATAAGCAACACGGCAGAGAAAACGGCGAGGACAATAAAAATAAAGCGCCATGTAGAATATAATAAAAGCTGACCACCTATAAGTGGTGCAATAACAGGAGCTAATCCGTTGACGAGCATGAGTAGAGACATGAGTCGCATTAATTCCTTCCCAGATGCAAAATCTCGGGAGATAGCCTTAGCAATAACAACGCCGATGGAACCTGTTAAGCCTTGTAAAAATCGTGCGACTAGTAAAATCTCAATATTGGGTGCAATGGCACAGAGTATACTAGCGATTACACATAGAATATTGCCAATGATAAGTGGTTTTTTTCGCCCAAATGAGTCACTAAGAGGACCGCCAATCAATTGGCCGATAGCGATACCAAAAGTCATAATACCAATTGTCATCTGAATGAGGGACGCATTTGTATTAAGTTCATGAGGCATGATTGGTAATGCTGGTAGATACAAGTCAGTACCAAGTGGTGTGATAGCCGTAAGAAGCCCCAGAAATACGACAATGAATAAAGAAATTTTCTTTGTAGACTCCATAAAATCTCCTATATTAAAAAGGGAAAAATAAAAGCCTGCGAATCGCACTTCGCAGACTGCATTTAATTTTATCTATTTAACAAGGTGTATTGTAACATGATTAATAAGAAAAAGCTATAGATTTATGTATGAGTAACAGGGATATTGCTTATTAGCATTTGAAAATAAAAAGAACAGCTCACGAATGAGCTGTTCTTTTAGTATCACTAATTCTTAGAAGAACATGTGATGAATTTCATGGATGAAATGTTGACCAAAGAAGGAGATACAACCATGCATGATGATGAAGATGATGAAGTATTTGAACGCGCTGTTCATAATAACACTTGCTTCGATTTCATGTTCTAGTTTATGAGCTTCTTCCGCATTGATTTCTTTGTGGTTTTCTAAGTATGCTTTCAAAGCAGGACCTACGGCACCAATAGAAATTGCGATGGATTGTGGGGACAACATTTTGCCGATACCAGCTGCACCGGAGTTAACAGCTGCCAACCAGAAGCCAAGGTCTTCATAACCAACAGGGTTTAAGCCTTGAGCTGCTGCGATTTGAAGTGGTCCAAACAATACGTTGGAGTTTGTACCGGAACCTGTTAAGAACGCACCCAATGCACCTACGATAGGAGCAAATAGAGGATACAAGGAACCTGTACCTGCAACCATTGCTTTCGCGATGTCTGCAGTCATACCGGAGTATGTCATCAATTTAGCAGTCATAACAACTGTGATGATTGTAAGGTATGTGAACTTCAAGTTTTTAACTGTGGAACCCAATGTACCGAAGATTTCACCAGCTTTTGCTTTTTGGATGAAACCACCAACGATACCAGCGATGAAAATCATGATACCAGGAGTTGCAATCCATACGAATGTGTAAGGTTTTGCACCAGTACCTTGGTAAATAGGTACTGATGTTTTAATGGATGCAAGAGGACCATTGATTGCTGGGAACAATTTAGAAGTTAATAACAATAATACGAAGATTAAGATGAATGGCATTGCAGCCACAAGGCCTTCGCCACCAGAAACTTTAGGAACTTCGCCAGTTTGTTTAACTGCGTATTGAGGATCATTAGGAGGCATAATTTTTGCACAAGCAATAATCACTGCCATGATTACGATGGATGCAGAAATTACGGATAATTCAGGACCCATTACGGCATTGATTACGATTTCAGGAACAGCTAATGCTAAACCGGAAAGCAATGTTACAAGGAATACGCCTTTTAACGCTTTGATACCGCCACCGATAATCATAACTACGAAGAAAGGAGCGATAAGATTAAGTAAGAATAATTGTACGGAAATGAATGTACCTAAATGGCTAGGATCAAGATTTGTTAAGGATGCCAATGTAGTTGTTGGAATACCGATGGAGCCAAATGTTGTTGGTACGGAGTTAGCAACGAGACATGCGATGATAGATTTTAGTGGGTCGAAACCTACGGCGACCATCATAGCTGCAGGAATTGCAACGGCTGTACCAAAGCCAGCCATACCTTCCATGAAAGCACCGAAGCCCCATGCAAGTAGTAATGCAAGTACACGAGTATCAGATGTTACAGAGGAAAGCATGGTTTTAATAGTTTCCATAGCTTTCGTATGTACTACCAAGTTGTAAACGAAGATAGCCGCTGTAATAACTAATAGGATAGGCCAAATTGCCAATGCGGCACCTTCAAGGGCACCAGTGACCATAATAAATGGGTCGGATTGGAATGCTGTAATAGCGATGATGAAAGAACCGATTGCAGCAACACTTGTTGCTTGCCATGCAGGTAATTTCAAGATGGATAACGCTACGATCAACCAAATGATTGGAGATAGCGCTAATAGAACGGTGATAGCACTCATTTCTAAAATCATCCTTTCAAGAAAAATAAAAATATATGCTTAACAGGACGATGTAGCTTAATCAATTTAATTGATGAGTAAATCGCTATTGTATTAAGTTGTAAAAGTTCAGTTAAAATAAAAGCTTACAATAAAATAACAGATAAACTTATCATAAAAATTAATATATCTCTTAAAATTTTTTAACCTCATGGTTTTGAGGTTAATGAGATTAAAAAAATATAAGAGAGGGGACATAAACAGTGTTTATGTCCCCTTCTTTACTGACTACATGTCCACGTTAGGGCCTTTGTAAGGTCTTAGGTATTAGTAGTTACCTTTGAACATTGTAGCAGGAGCTTCTGGTACATAATCGCCGAAGTAGGATTTGAAGTCTAAACCTAATTCATTGCAAAGATCTTGAACTTCAAGCATTGTACCGTTAAGTACAGGGATGCCTTCAGCTTTAACTCTAGCAACAGATTCATGTTCTTTTTCGCCATGAGTGTAGATGCGGTCTTGACCTTGAGCTTTAGGAGCTTCACGTAATTCTTGTAAGAATTGAGAGAAGTGTTTTTTGATTTCAGCTGGGTCACCGAAGAATTCAGGGTTGAT
>CAKPXN010000034.1 GCA_934202095.1 uncultured Veillonella sp. | reverse complement strand
CAGAATATTCGCAAAATGAATGTTATAGTAGAGGATATTTCAGATTTATTTATATCAGAAGGCATAGAATACTATTCCAAATTGCCGGATAATCTAGCGAGTCGTCATAAATTTGGCCGTTTATTTTATCAATTGCGTGTACTAATGGAAGCCATTCGGATACAGATGTTTACATGGCAAAAGAATATTGATGAAAATCTAGGTCTAAATTTGGATGAGGAAACCTATAATACATTAGCAGTTCGATATGGAGAATTGTTTAATTCTAGTACTGCTGATGGTGAGTCTGGTTCCTTTATTCCTTTTGATTTAACAGCCAAAGCTCATAAGCAAGAGTCTATTCGAATCGATGCCGATTACATGAATAAGAATTTTGAGAAGTATATTAGAGAATATAATATTGATGACTCTGATAAGACCAAAATTGATCAATTACGAATGATGCTTCATAAGAGTTTTGCGCAATTGTCACAAGAAGAGCAACGTGCTGCTAGACAAATATTGGTTGATATAGAACATAAGAAATTGATAATTGAGGAGAATAAGACGTTTACGGATTATATCAATGAATATATGAATGTCGATTGGAACGCTAAGATAGAGTATTGTATTAACTTGTTGGGTGTCGATGAAGTTAAGTTGAGAGCTTTATTAAATGCTCATGTAAATGAAGCTAGTATTGATGAATATGGACGTTTTAATGAGTTGGTCTCCACTGTAGATATTGAACGAGCTAAACAAAATTTAGGAATTCTAGATCAACCTCATTGGAAATGTATTATTAAAATTAAAAATATACTTAGAGAATTTGTTATTTATAATAAGATTGATGGTTATAAATCGTAAATTTACTTTATATTTATAATAAAAATAGCAGGATTATCCCCCTGCTATTTTTTGTTATGTTCTAAACTTTCACAATACCCATATAAATGTTAAAATAAACAGTATATATTCTATTGAAGAAAAGAGGGTATTATGGAACGGATAAAGGATCTTGTGTACACCCATGACCAGGGTGGACAGTTTAGATGGGTGACGGTGAGCACCTTGATGCTCGCATTGGGCACGATTTTGCACTTGGTGAGCCCTAGTTTTGCAGGGGTTACGCCAAACTGGATGATTTCCGCGTATTGCGTAGCGATTTTGTTGACGAAACCTAGTGTATCTCAAGCATTGGGCATTGGTTTAGTGGCGGCCTTGATTGAGGTGTTAACCTCCAAATCTGGGTTCCCTTATGGTAACTTGTTGTCCGAACCTGCTGGTGCATTGGTGATAACATTCATTTCTCGCACCATGACATCTATGAAAATCGGTAAAATTGGTTCCTTTGAAATTACGCCGATTGTAGGTTCATTCTTTACGACTGTTGTATCTGGCGGTATTTTCGTTACGTTGTTATGGCAAATTGCAAACTTGCCTAATAATGTATATCTCTACGCTATGTGGCCTCTCGTGTTAGTGGTAGCGGCTGTAAATGCAGCGATTACGCCAGTGTTGTACATTCCGGCTCAAAAGATGTTCGCTAAACGCGGCATGTTGCCTACCGGTAGCGAGGCTTCTAGTGACCATAGCGGACTCGTTATTACGCCAGAACGGGATGCAAAGATTTCCATTGAGCATATGAATTATTACCATCCTAAGGCGACTGCGCCTACATTAAAGAACATCAATCTCGATGTACATGATGGTGATTTCCTCGTTGTAACAGGCCCTGCCGGTTGTGGTAAAAGTACGCTTTGCATGGCCATGGTGGGGGCGGTGCCTAAATTCTACGGTGGTCGCTTAGAAGGCATGGTATTCGTAGACGGTAAGGCTACAACGCAATTATCGATTCCTGAATTAGCAAACCATATTGGTGTTGTTCTTGCCGATTACGATACACAGCTTGTAACGATGACGGTTCGCGAAGAAGTAGCCTTTGCTATGGAAAACCGTGGCTATGATCGGGCAACCATCGATGCTCGTTGTGCAGAGGTGTTTAAACAAGTCGGTATTGAAGGCCTTGAAGATCGTAAAATTACGAGCTTGTCCGGCGGTCAACGTCAACGTTTGGCGATTGCTTCTGTGCTAGCAACCAATCCATCTGTCCTCGTTCTCGATGAACCAACGAGCTCTCTTGACCCAGATGGGACGGCAGAACTATATCGTCTCGTAGGTGATTTAAACCGCAATCATGGTATCACTGTTGTGGTTATCGATCATGATTTGCATGCTGTATTGCCATATGCTAATCGCATGGCACTTATGGTAAATGGTGAAATCGTATGCGATAGCGATGTATCTACCACATTGGAATACATGTACAATCATGATATTTATGTAGAAGCATTGCCATCCGTATTTACAACGTATATGGAATTGGAAAAGGCCGGTTACCATAGCGACGAACCTTGGCTCAGTATTGAATCGGCTATCAAGGGTCTTCATCACATCGAAATGGCTAAGGCTATCGACCGTTCTCGTTATGAACATACAAATGTCAATGGTGAAAGCCAAGTTCAACAAGGTAATGATGTAGGTGAAAGTACAGGAGGTGGCGCACATGCTTAAGGTAGAAAACTTACGATTTGGCTATGTGCCTACCGTAGATATTTTTAGAAATGTAAACTTTACCATTCATGAAGGCGAATTTATTGCTGTAGGTGGTAAGAATGGTTGTGGTAAAACCACAATTACACGTCTTTTAGTAGGCCTTGAAAAGGCTGCTGAAGGCCACATCCGTTATAACGGTAAGGATATTACATTCATGCCACCATCTAAACGGGGCCAATTTATTGGGTATGTATTCCAACAACCAGATCGCCAAATGTTTAGACCGACTGTGGCTACAGAGGTGGCGTTTGGTCCTGAATCATTAGGTCGTTCTAAAGATGAGGTTACACACATTGTAGACGAAGTCTTAGAACGTTGCGGTATTAGTCATTTGCGCAACGAGTATCCACCTACATTGCGCCGTGGTGAAAAGCAACGCGTTGCTATTGCCTCTGCATTGGCTATGCAGTCCAAAATTCTAATCCTCGATGAACCTACAAGTGGTCAAGATGGGAAGGAAACAAAAGAATTGTTAGCCTTGCTCCGTCAGTTGAATAGCGAAGGTCTTACGATCTTATTGATTACTCATGATATGGAAATCATGGCAGCCGAATGTTCCCGTGCCATCATCATGGGCCATCGTACCGTATCTTTTGATGGTACACCAGAAGAATTATTTTCAAAATCTACCGATGAATTACATGATCTTGGCCTCACAAAACCGCCAAGTGTAGAACTTTCACAAGCAGTACCCGGCTTAGGTTACTGCAAATCGATGGATGAATTACGGACGCGCCTTATCGCGCAATTGGCAGAATAGGAGGGGACCATGGAACGTTTAGTACCATTAACAAAAATTTTGATGACCCTCGCCGTATCCGTATGGGCCATCTTCTTGCGAGACTGGATGTCTTTGATGGCATTAGTTGTCGTAGAATTAGTAGCACTGTTGTTGACCGGTTTACTATGGAAACAATATAAGGCCGTGTTTGCTTTAATCGTGTTCGCCGTATTCTTAGGCGTCGTTCAATACTTGGGCAGCGGAGACGTCGTTTCTGCCGTTGTATCAGGCCTTCGTATGCTAGCCATGACGCTCGTATTTATTGCACTCTTAGCAACAACTAAATTGCAAGACTTAACAGCGGCCCTCGTAACACAATGCAAAATTCCTTATGAATATGCATTTATGTTTACCGCAGCCCTCCGTTTTGTACCTGATTTTATTGGTGAAAGCAAGGCTGTACAAGAGGCACAATCTTGCCGTGGTCTTTCCTTGGAAGGCAATATCTTTAAACGCATGAAATCCTATGGCTCTGTTATCCAGCCATTGCTCTTAAAATCCTTAGGCCGTTCTGAAACAATGGCTTTGTCCCTGGAACTAAGAGGTTTTGGTGGCAAGACACATAGCTTTGCCGCGTCCGTAGGTCTTAAACTAATAGACTATATAGTTATTGTTGCATTAATTGTAGTCACACTTATTCTATTTGGTGTACTGTAATTTTTTAGACAGAATTTATAAGAAAATAGAGTAAATCTATTTAAGAGTAAAAACAATACTTTTTACTATTAAGAAATTTAAATATATAAAGTGAGTGGTAAAAAACGTTGTTTTTACCACTCACTTTTGTTAAAAATCAAATTGCTCTAGGGCATATAAAATTTTTAGTAATATTAAATTAGACCGTATTCAGTAGAATATGGCGGGAGTGTATTATTATGAGTGCATTACAAATCCGTAGGGCTGTAATTAATGATGTACAGGACTGTCTTACAATTTACAACTACGAGGTCGAACATGGCGTAGCTACCTTAGATCTTGAACCTCGCACATTGGAAGAGTGGCATGAGTGGTATAACGCACACAGTGATGAGCATCACCCTATCATTGTAGGAACCATTAATGATGTAGTGGTAGGCTATGCATCGCTTTCACCATATCGATTAAAGGATGCTTTCAAAAGCACTGTAGAATTGTCTATATATATTCACCAAGATTACCGTGGTCAAGGTGTGGCAACACAGTTGATGGAACGTATTATAGCTATGGCGAAATCCGATGATACATTACATAATGTGGTGTCCGTTATTACGGCAGGCAATGAGGGGAGCACGAAATTACATAATCGATTCGGTTTTACCTATTGTGGACTTACCCCTGAGGTTGGTTTTAAACATGGAAAATATCAGGATACCGAAACTTACGCATTATTGGTATAATAATAGATATTAAATCATTCATATATCCGTGGGGTTGCGGATGTATGCTATACATAGATAGGGGTAAGTTATGATAAATATGAAAGCAGAACGGCAGTTCATAGGCAATAGTACGTATCGTAGCCGATTGGTGGATGGTCATTTTCATACTGAATTATGTCCACATGGTAGTGGTGATAGAACGGCGCTTATGATTGAAAAGGCCATTGAATTGCGTATCGAAAAGGTGTGTTTAACAGAGCATGCTCCGTTACCAAAGGCCTTTGAGGTAGAGTACGGCGGCGATAAGGTCGCATACGATACGGCGTCTCTTAAACTCAATCAGGTCGATTCATATCTCGAATTAGGACGTGAATTACAACGTGCCTATGGTACGCATATCGACATTTCTCTTGGCTTTGAGGTGGATTATATCCCTGGTTTTGAAAGCGATATCCAAGACTTCCTTGATCGCTATGGTCCATTGACGGATGATAATATTCTTTCTGTTCACTTTATGGATGGCGTAGGTGGCAAATACTACTGTGTTGACTATAATACAGCGGAATTTGAAAAGGGCTTTGGCCCTTGGATTTCAAATCAAAGTGAATTGTATTATAAATACTTTAGTATCATTCGCCAAGCAGTGCGCGCCGATTTAGGTACGTATACGCCAAAGCGAATTGGTCACTTTGATTTAATCAAAAAATATCAACACCATTTCGGTTTTGAACACCATTTAGATAAACGAAATGCTCAATTAGTGAGCGATATACTACATATTATGCGAGTTCAAGGTAGAGAACTAGATTATAATATGAGCGGATTCTTTAAACCTGATTGCGGTGAAATGTATCCAAGCCGCTTTATTCAAGGAATAGCTGCCATTATCGGCGTGCCCTTTGTTCTAGGATCTGATGCGCATAGCGTAGCTGATGTGGCAAAGGTTTGGGACTAGAATTAATACTCCTCTATTGACAATTCTATAGAGGAGTATTATTATAATTTTATACTTTAACACGCTAAAGCGATAAAATATAAAAGAATCTATATATTTAAATAGAAATATTAGCATGGTTTATAGAAAGGATGATCCTCATGGTACAGAAACAGTTGCCTACAGGTTTTCGTGATGATATAGGTGCTGTAGCGGAGCGCAAGGATGATGTGAGTCAATATTTGCTCAGCCTTTGCCGCAATCGTCAGTATACAAAAATTTCTACACCCCTCGTAGAATACAAAGATGTGTTTAATGGTTATACATTAGGCCGTGGTCAACATATGTACGAATTCTTTGGTAGTTCTGATGCATCTGTGGTTATCCGCCCCGATTTAACCATGCCAATCGGTCGTTTCTTAGCGACTACGAATATTGAATTGCCTCGCAAGTTCTACTATCTTGGCGATGTGTTGATGAAAAATAAACAGCATCGCGGCGATATCAACCAAGTCACACAAGGTGGCATCGAAATGGTCGGCTATGAAGGTATTGATGCCGAATTAGAATGCTTTGCCATCATTAAAGAGGTGAACGAATCACAGCTCAATAATACCTTATTATTAGAAATAGGCGATGCTCGTTTCTCCCGTGCTATCACCGATGCATTGGGCTTGACCGATGGGGAACGAACGGATTTGCTCGATGCGTTATTTACAAAATATTTGCCACGTTATAACGAATTGATTAGCGAATTTAAAAATAATGCACTTTACCCATTCCTTATGATTTGGCCACGCTTATTTGGCACTGTAAATGATATTAAAAATGAGCTCACTCAAGTGATTTTGCCTGCTGGGGCACAACGTATTTTAGATAGCCTTATGGATTTAGCGGGACAAATCGAAGCGACTGGTCAACAAGTTCGCATTGATGTGTCTACAGAACCACTTCAATCCTATTACACAGGTCTTACCTTTAGAGGTTATGTAGATGGCGTATCCCAATACATCGTCAGCGGTGGTCGCTATGATGGACTCTTGTCCGGATTTGATGGTACACCGATGCCATCCGTTGGTATGGCTTTCAACATCGATGTTCTTACGGAGGTGCTTATGCAAGGTGAAAGCAACATTCAAGATAGTGGTAAATTGCGTATCGCCTTGACAAAGGGCCGCGTTGAAAAGGATTTTATTCCTCTTTTGGAATCTTGCGGAGTTGACTGTGAACCATTACGCAACAAAGCGCGCAAGTTAATCATCCCATTAGGTGATTCGGTAGAGGTCATCCTAGCGAAGGGCCCTGATGTAACGACATATTTGAATAATGGCGTTGTTGATTTGGGCATCGTTGGTAGCGATGTACTGGATGAACAAGATAATACATCCTATGAAATGCTAGATTTAAAAACGGGCCAATGCCAATTTATCTTGGCCTCCTTAGAAGGGTATAATCCGAAGGAAGGCCGTCGTCAACGAATCGGTACAAAATATCCAACCATTACAAAACAATATTTCGGATCCCAAGACGTAGAAATCATCAAAATTGAAGGTTCCGTTGAATTGGCTCCGCTCGTAGGCTTAGCCGATGCCATCGTAGATATTACAGAAACAGGTACAACGCTACGAGAAAATAATCTTAAAATCTATGATTGGCTCCAACCAATTTCGACCCGTCTTGTGGCGAACCCACTAGCGTTAAAACAAAAAAGAAATACTATCTTTGCGTTGATTGACCAATTACAATCAGCCATTGATAACAAATAATTATATCGCTACAGTAATGTAGTGAGAGATATATAATATACATAGTTTGAAATGAGGACATACAATGAAAATTTACAAAGAATCTCTTGAAGCAATGCTTAGCATTGTCCGTCAATATACACAACAAACAACAGATATGGAAATTGAACGCCGCGTGCATGATATTATCGAAAATGTGCGTGCTAATGGCGATGCAGCACTCCGTGAATATTCTGAAAAATTCGATGGCGTAAAACTTGATGATTTTAAGGTAGATCAATCCATCATCGATGCAGCATGGGACAATTTACCAGAAGATTTGAAACACGCTTTATTGGTAGCGAAGAAAAATATTACCGAATTCCATAGCCGTGAAATTGAACAAGGCTTTGTAGATATGGATACACCAGGTATCACGCGTGGTCAAAAGGTAACGCCATTGGCTCGTGTTGGCCTCTATGTTCCTGGTGGTACAGCCGCATATCCATCTACCATTATGATGACTGCATTGCCCGCAAAAATCGCTGGTGTTAAGGAAATTATCATGGTAACCCCTCCACAAAAGGATGGCATTAATCCTGCTGTACTAGGCGCTGCAAAACTTGCTGGCGTTGATGCGGTATACCAAGTAGGTGGTGCTCAAGGCGTAGCAGCTCTTGCGTATGGTACTGAACAAATTCCGAAGGTAGATAAAATCGTAGGCCCTGGTAACATTTATGTGGCTACTGCCAAACGCCAAGTATTTGGTCAAGTTGATATCGACATGATTGCCGGTCCTAGTGAAATCGGCGTTATCGCGGATGAAAGTGCTAATCCAGTACATCTTGCTGCGGACTTATTATCCCAAGCAGAACATGATCCACGAGCTCGCGCTATTATGGTTACAAATAGTGAAAAACTAGCTAACCTCGTATCCGATGAGGTAGAACGTCAACTTTCACAATTACCTCGTGAAAGCATTGCACGTCCAGCTATCGAAAACAATAGCTACATTGCCGTTATGGATAGCGTAGAAGATATGTTTACCGTTATGAACGAAGTGGCACCAGAACATTTGGAAATTCAATTACCAGATCCTATGGAATATATGAGCATGGTAGAAAATGCAGGTTCCGTGTTCCTTGGCAGATATGCATCTGAACCGTTGGGCGACTATGTAGGCGGTACAAATCACGTATTACCTACGAGCGGTACTGCAAAATTCTCGTCCCCCCTTGGTGTGTACGATTTCGTAAAACGCATTTCCTTTACTCAATTTAGCCGTGAACGCTTACAAGAGGTTGCGAAGGATATTACTACCTTGGCTCGCACAGAAGGCCTTGAAGCACATGCTCGTGCTATTGAAGTACGCTTTGAAAAATAATTGTTGGATGGGAACGCCTTAAAGGGCTTCCTTAATAATAAGAGGATACTATGATGAGAACAAATCGGTCAGCTACGGTAACTCGTAAAACGGGCGAAACAGATATTACAATTACACTTACCCTAGATGGAAATCAGGATATTCATGTCGATACAGGCATCGGTTTTCTTGATCATATGCTCCATTTATTGGCGAAACATGGCCGTTTTGGTCTGGCTGTGAAAGCTGTAGGCGATACGTACGTAGATGCGCATCACACGGTAGAGGATATTGCATTGACCTTGGGTCAAGCGTTGACACAAGCCCTTGGTGACAAGGCGGGTATCGAGCGTTATGGCGACTCATGGGTGCCTATGGATGAAGCGTTGACACAGGTTGTTATCGATCTCAGTGGTCGTCCATACCTCGTGTTTAATGGTGAATTTACGACACCTGTATTGGGAGGCAATTTTGAAACAGAATTGGTAGAGGATTTCTTCCAAGCCTTGGCCGTTAGTGGTGCCATGAATTTACATGTGCGCAATGAATATGGTCGCAATACGCATCATATTATTGAAAGCATGTTTAAGGCCACTGGTCGCGCCTTGCGTAAGGCCGTTACGATTAACCCGGACATTAAAGGTGTGAATTCTACAAAGGGCATGATTTAATCGAGCCCTTGTGAATGGTGAAAGCAGGGCCACATAAGGCTCGTGAATAGAGGAGATACTATGATTTTTCCAGCTATAGATTTACAAGATGGTCGCAGTGTTCGCCTGTATAAGGGCGATTTTGCAAAGGAGACCATCATCAATCCAAATCCGGTTGACCAAGCATCTCAGTACGAGGCAGCTAGTGTTGGCGCGTTGCATCTCGTCGATTTAGATGGGGCAAAGGCGGGAAAACCAGTTAATATGGATATCGTCAAACGCGTACGCGCTGTATTTACAGGTGTGTTAGAAATCGGTGGCGGTATTCGTGACAAAGATGCGGTAGACTTATATTTAGAAATGGGCGTCAATCGCGTTATTCTCGGTTCCGTAGCCCTTAAAAATCCTGAATTGACGAAACAGGTTATCGCCGAATACGGTCCAGAACGCATCGTTATCGGCGTAGACGGCAAGAATGGTAAGGTTGCTGCAGAGGGGTGGCTCGACCAATCTGATGTGCCTATGACTGACCTTATCGGTGCTATGGTGGCTGCCGGTGCGAAGTATTTTATCGTTACCGATGTGGACCGAGATGGCACAATGCAAGGTGCTAATGAAGACCTATTGGGTTCCTTACAAGATCAATTCCCGACAGCCCATATTGTTGCATCCGGTGGTGTCCGCAATTTAGAGGATATTAAGAACCTCGAACAACGAGGTGTTGTAGATAGCATTGTAGGTAAGGCTTTATATGAAGGCACCATTACATTAGAGGAAATTGCTGCGTTTAATAAGGAGAAAGCATCATGTTAGCGAAACGGATTATTCCTTGTTTAGACGTAGATAATGGACGTGTAAAAAAAGGCGTTAACTTTGTAAATCTCGTTGATGTAGGCAGCCCTGTCGATATTGCGGCTACCTATGAGGAACAGGGCGCCGATGAACTCGTATTCCTCGATATTACGGCTACAGTAGACCGACGTACGACGATGCGCGATGTGGTGACAGATATTTCAAAACATGTGTTCATGCCCCTCACCGTAGGTGGTGGTATTAAAACAGTGGACGATATGAGCGCATTGCTGAAAGCTGGCGCCGATAAGGTATCGCTTAATTCAGCGGCTTTAGCGCGTCCAGAACTCATCAGTGAAGGCGCTCAAAAGTTTGGCAATCAATGTATGGTGGTAGCCATTGATGTAAAAACTGATCCAGAGACTGGCAAATGGTATGTGTATACCCATGGTGGTCGTAAGCGTAGTGATTGGGAAGCCCTAGCGTGGGCTAAAGAAGCGGTGAGCCGTGGCGCTGGTGAGTTATTGGTAACAAGCATGGATAAGGATGGCACTAAATCCGGCTTTGATATTAAATTATATAAGGCCTTGGAAGAGGTCGTAGATGTACCGATTATAGCTTCCGGTGGAGCTGGTACGGTACAGCATTTTATCGATGTATTCACCGAGACTGGCGTTACTGGTGCGCTAGCAGCATCTATATTCCACTTTGGTGAAATCAGTATTCCCGATTTGAAATCACAATTGAAAGCGGCAGGCATTGCTGTTAGATAGGTAGGAGATTGTAGCATACATGAAACCAGACTTTAATAAGGGTGGCGGCCTGTTACCAACAGTCGTTCAAGATAATACAACAAAAGCAGTGCTCATGGTAGCGTGGATGAACGAAGAAAGCTTTCACCAAACATTGGAAACTAAGGAAACTTGGTTCTGGTCTCGTTCTCGCCAAGAACTTTGGCATAAAGGCGGTACTAGTGGCAATGTGCAACACGTGGTGGATATGAAGCTCGATTGCGATGGCGATACATTACTGGTTCTCGTCAATGCAAAAGGTCCTGCGTGTCATACGGGAGCTGTGAGCTGCTTTTTTAACGATGTAGAAGCGTAGAGAAATACGAAATATGAGGTGAGACGACGCATAGGCGTTAGCTTTCACAAAGGAGAAGAACAATGGCCAATCAACAAACATTAGAAGAGTTATATGCCATTATCAAAGGACGCAAGGAAACACCAAAGGAAGGATCCTATACGAATTACTTATTCGATAAGGGACTCGATAAAATCTTGAAAAAGGTCGGCGAAGAAGCAACAGAAGTTGTTATCGCTGCTAAAAACGAAGATCCACAAGAACTAGTATATGAAACAGCAGACGTACTCTATCATTTGCTCGTGCTATTAGTAGAAAAGGGCGTTCCTTACGAAGCCATCTTAGAAGAGTTGGCAAGCCGTGAAGGCGTCATCAGTAAAACGCAGGAACGCAAAGCGATTACAGATTTGTAAGGAGTAGAGTATGAAGAAGATTATTGGCCAATTAAAGCCCTATGTGCCAGAGGAACCGGCGGAATCCGTCAAAGCTCGCCTCGGTGTGGAGCGCCTTGTGCGATTGTCAGCCAACGAAAACCCTTATGGTACGTCCCCAAAGGTGCGCGAAGCTGTATTAGATTATGTGACGAACAATGATGCCAATCTATACCCGGATGGCAATGCATCATCATTGCGAAGGGTTTTGGCAGACTATTGGAAGGTAGCGGAAAATCAACTCGTCATCGGCGTTGGCCTTGATGAAGTGATTTCCATGGTAAATAAAACATTTATCAATGCCGGTGATTCCATCGTTATCAGCGTGCCCGCATTCTCTGAATACGGCCTTAATGGTCTTGTAGAAGGTGCTGTTATCCGCGAGGTTCCGTGTATCGATGCAACAGGGCAATATGATTTTACGGCGATGAGTCAAGCCGTAGATACTACAACGCGCCTCGTATGGATTTGTAACCCTAACAATCCAACAGGGACCTATGAAAACGTTGAAGATATTCGCAACTTTATCAGCACATTGCCGAAAGATGTGTTAGTCATCATCGATGAGGCGTATATCGATTTCGTAACCTCCGTAGAGGTGCCAACCGCACGAGCATTGCTTGATGAATTCCCTAATGTGTTTATTATGAGAACCTTCTCGAAGGCTTATGGCCTCGCAAACTATCGCGTTGGTTATATGATGAGTAGTGCTGAATTAGCGAATTATATACAAACCATTCGCTTGCCCTATAATTTGAATACCTTGTCTCAGGTGGCTGCTGAGGCTGCCTTTGGCGATCGTGAATTTTTGCGCAGCACTGTAGAAAAGAATGCGGCAGAACGCGCGTTGTGGGAACAAACGTTGGATGAAGTAGGTGGCACGTATTATAAGAGCGGTGCTAATTTTATCTTTATGTCCGTACCTAATGCGGATGGCCTCGCTGATGAATGGCTCGCTAAGGGCTACCAAGTGCGCCGTGGGCAACGAGAAAACTGGTTGCGCGTAACATTGCCAACCGCTAGTGATGGTGCTATTATGCGCTCTATTTTGAAAGACTATATGGCTCGCCAATAAAAGAAAGGATGTCACTATGATTGCCATAATTGATTATGATGCGGGCAATACATTTAATGTACAAAAAGCATTACAACATATCGGGCTTGATGCGGTGTTGACCGCTAATCGAGATACGATTTTGGTTGCTGATGGCGTGATTTTACCAGGTGTCGGCGCCTATGCTTCGGCCGTTTCCGTCCTCCGTGAGCGTGGCCTTATCGAGGTCATTCATGAGGTGGTGGAGCGCAATATACCATTGCTCGGTATTTGTTTAGGAATGCAGCTTTTATTTGATGAATCCGAAGAATATGGTCCCACACCAGGGCTGGGCATTATACCGGGCACTGTGAAAGCTATTCCTAATAACATCGGCCTTCGTGTGCCTCATATGGGGTGGAATCAAAATACACTATGCCGTAAAGATAGCGTATTTTCTGATGTAGCTGATAAATATACATATTTTGTGCACTCTTATTACGTGGATACAGATTCTCAATATATTACAACAACTGCAGATTATGGAGTTAAGGTACCGGGCATTGTTGAGAAGGGGAATGTGTATGGCATGCAGTTTCATCCTGAAAAAAGCGGAGCTGTAGGGCTTAATCTGTTACGCACCTTTGGAAATATCATATTAAAAAAATAAAACAGTCTTCGATATATGCTTTTAACGAATAATGAGTATCTAAAATGATTAAGTGTAAATTGACATATTCTTGTTTAGATATACAATGAGTATGTAAGTACTCATCAATTTATAAGCTACAGTGGCATTGGAGACCTAGTTTTATTAGAAATATTTATTCGGCACCTCCGATGTCATGTACATTGGAGGTGTTTTTATGGTTATGAATGGTATTTACTTAGTTATAGCCTCCGCGTGTATTCTAATTTTAGCGTACCGCTTTTATGGGGCTT
>CAKPXN010000033.1 GCA_934202095.1 uncultured Veillonella sp. | reverse complement strand
CAAGTTCTTGCATACCTCATGGATGAAAGCGTAGTAAAAAAATTGTTTGATACAATTGCTCCAAAATATGCAGACCGCCAAGGTGGTTACACTCGTGTAATCAAAACTGGTCTTCGCAAAGGTGACGCTGCACCTTGCGCTATTATCGAGTTAGTTTAATCAAACTCATACGGTGTTGTAACTTCGGTTGCAACACCGTTTTTTTATTGTCAATTTTATGGTACAATCGACTAGTACAAATATCGTTATATAGTAGCAGTTATCGTAGTGCTGGAAGATTAATTGTTAACTTTCACATACAACGAAATTGACTAGAAAGATACGAGGCTATTCATGAAATCAAAGGAAACAATGATTGAGGTCAATCATTTAAGCCATTTATATGTTGATGAAAATGGTAATGACGTGCGTGCTTTGGATGATGTGAATCTTACCATACAACGTGGTGAATTCGTGGCCATTATAGGTACTAATGGTAGTGGTAAAAGCACATTGGCTAAGCATTTTAATGTATTATTACAGCCGACAGAGGGCAATGTTACGGTATGTGGTTTTGATACATTAGATGATGAACATATTTGGAATATTCGTCAACATGTAGGCATGGTATTTCAAAATCCAGATAATCAAATCGTAGCGGCCGTGGTAGAAGAGGATGTAGCATTTGGTCCTGAGAATTTGGGTGTACCAAGTGCAGAAATTCGTAAACGTGTGGATGAAGCGTTGGCTGCTGTTAATATGACAGAATATGCGGAGCATGGTCCACATCTATTATCAGGTGGCCAAAAACAACGGGTTGCCATTGCCGGTGTACTTGCGATGAAACCAGATTGTATCGTTCTAGATGAACCTACTGCTATGTTGGATCCAAAAGGGCGTTTAGAGGTTCTTGAAACAATTCATAGACTTAATAAAGAAGAGGGGATTACTATTGTAATCATTACTCATTTTATGGAGGAAGCGGTAACCGCAGACCGTGTCGTGGTTATGAAAAATGGCGTTAAATTACAAGAGGGAACGCCGCGTGAAATCTTTACACAAGTAGATACGCTAAAAGATTTGGGCCTAGATGTACCTGTTGCAGCTGAGGTAGCATCTAAACTTATTCATAAAGGTGTAGATATTCCTAATGACATCATTACAAATGATGAACTTGGTGATGCATTAACGACGTACTATGCGAAGGAGGCACACTAATGGCTATTGTATTAGATAATATTACCTATACCTATGGTGTGGGTACTCCTTTTGAGAAAACAGCGTTGAAGGGAATCTCCGTGACCATTGAAAATGGTGAATTTCTTGGTATTATTGGACATACGGGATCCGGTAAATCTACATTCGTACAACATCTTAACGGCCTACTACACCCTACGACGGGGAAGGTAACTGTTAATGGTGTGGATGTAAGTGAAAAAACTGATGAAGCAAAACATATGCGCCATAAGGTGGGCATGGTATTCCAATACCCTGAACATCAATTATTTGAGGAAACCATTGCCGAAGATATTGCATTTGGCCCGAAAAATTTAGGCCTTGATGCAGAAGAGGTAGAACGTCGCGTTCGTGAAGCGATGGCCTTTGTAGGTCTGGATTATGATACCTATGCTGAGCGATCTCCGTTCCATTTATCGGGTGGTCAAATGCGCCGCGTTGCCATAGCTGGTGTAGTGGCGATGGAACCGGATTTCCTTGTACTCGATGAACCTTCGGCAGGCCTTGATCCATTTGGACGAGAAGAAATTTTTGATGAAATTATCAAACTACATAATGAAAAAGATGTAACTGTCATTCTCGTATCTCATAATATGGAAGATATTTCGCGTATGGCGAATCGCTTGATTGTGCTAGATAAGGGTCAAATTGTACTAGATGGCAAACCATTAGACATTTTTAATCATCATCGCGATGTATTGCAACAAGTGGGTGTTGATGTGCCACCCGTATCCGTATTGATTGAATCATTGCGGAAACGAGACCTTGATATATCAAACGAAGTATTAACTGTAGATGATGCTGTACAAGCTATTCTAGAAGGAGGTCAACATGTTAAATAATATTACAATTGGCCAATTCTTCCCTGGTAACTCGTTGTTACATCGCATGGACCCACGGGCAAAAATTATAGGCACTACCATTTTCGTAGTTGCCATATTTCTAGCCAATACACCATTGGCATACGGCATTGTGGCGGCTTTCACTATCGGTGCCATGCTATTATCTAGATTGCCAATGCGTTTGATGTGGAATGCCATAAAACCACTTTGGATTATCATCGTATTTACCATGGGGATTCATATATTTACAACACCTGGTAATAGCATCATCTCTTATGGCATCATTAATATTACGGATAATGGCCTTGCTATGGGCTTACAAATGGCGGCACGATTAGTGTTCTTAATCTTATTCTCGTCCTTGCTAACCTATACAACATCGCCTATACGGCTCACAGATGGCATTGAACATTTATTAAATCCATTCCGCCGCATCGGTGTGCCTGCTCATGAACTAGCCATGATGATGACCATTGCATTACGTTTTATTCCTACCTTGCTTGATGAGACAGATCGTATTATGAAAGCTCAATCGGCTCGTGGTGCAGATTTTGTAACAGGTTCTATCATTCAACGTGCTAAAAATATGGTACCTCTCTTGGTGCCATTGTTTATCAGCGCATTCCGTCGTGCCGATGAATTGGCTGTCGCTATGGAAGCCCGTTGCTATCGTGGCGGTGTTAATCGTACGCGTATGAAAGAACTCAGCATTACATGGGTTGATTATGCAGGATTGGGAGCTGTGTTTATTGTAACGGCTATTTTATTAATCCTATGGTGGTTAGGCTAATGCGAAACATACGATTAATTGTGGCTTATGATGGGACCGATTTGGCGGGTTACCAGAAACAATCGGCTGATAAGGGAATTACCGTGCAAGGAGCCTTGGAAAAGGCGCTATCAATCATCTGTGCTGAACCGATTCAAATCTATGGTGCATCTCGTACAGATGCGGGCGTACACGCACATTTTCAAGTCTGTGCATTTCAAACATCGGGATCCATACCGGTAGAGAATATTCCACGCGCAACGATTGCTCATTTGCCAAAGGATATTGTTGTTACAGAGGCTATTGAGATACCGTTAGACTGGAAACCGCGCAATAATATTTTTGGTAAGGAGTATATTTACTCCATTTATAATCGTGAAATTGCAGATCCTATGGGGCAGCGATACCATTGGCATATTAAGAAACCGTTAGATATTGAAGCTATGCGTCAAGCAGGCAAAGCCCTTGAAGGAACACATGATTTTTCTACCTTGAAAGGGGCTAATACGACACCTGTGGATCCGGTGAAAACCATTTATGCTATCGGCATTGTAGAAACGAATGGACGTATCGATATTTCTGTTGTGGGTGATGGATTTTTATATCATATGGTTCGAAATATAGCTGGCTTATTAGTGGACATTGGGCTAGGCCGAAAATCAGTAGCCCAAATTCCTGAACTATTAGTTGCAAAGGATCGTAAGCGAATTGGAAAAACAGCACCGGCTCAAGGTCTTGTTCTGGAAGAAATTTTCTTTACAGCCGATAGACTATATATGGTAATAGAACGTATTAAAGAAGAATAATTATGAAATGTTACATTGTAAAAGGGTTACTATACATGTTACAATTGCACTATGAGACAGGTTTATTACTTAGCTGTAATTTATATACATAGGGTAGACTCTTGTCAGCATTGTAATTGTATCCTAAGGAGGGTGAATCTCTTGCAAAAACGTAAAGATTTTATCTGGAAAATGGGTGGACAACAAGGTGAAGGTATCGAGAGCTGTGGCGAAATCATGGCTACAATCCTTGCAAAAGAAGGATATTCTCTATACAGTCAACGTTTGTTTGCATCCCGTATCAAAGGTGGTCATACTACCTTCGCATTGCGCGTTGCATTGGAACAAGTTATGTCCATTGGTGAAGGCGTAGACTTCTTGCTTTCTCTTGACCAAGAAACTGTTGATATGCACGGTGGTGAAGTGCGTGATGGTGGTTATATCATCTGCGATAGTAAAGTAAAATCAGATTTTTCTAAATTTGAAGGTTCCAAAGTTAACTGCTTATCCTTGCCAATCTCTGAAACGGCAATGAAACAAGGTTCCTTGTTGATGCGTAATATCGTAGCACTTGGTATGTCCGTAGCACTTCTTGGTTTTGACACTAAGATGTTTAAAGATGCAATCGCTGCAAAATTTGCGAAAAAATCCCAAGAAATCGTGGATAAAAACTTGGCAGCTTTTGATGATGGTCATAGCCTTGTAATGGAAAAATTAGGCGATGTAGAAATCGATACATTGCCAGCTCCTGGCAAGAAAGATCAAATGTTCTTACTAGGTAATGAAGCATGTGCTCTTGGTGCTATTGCAGCAGGTTCCCGTTTCATGGCATCCTATCCTATTACTCCTGCATCTGAAGTAATGGAATACATGATTAAAAACATGGATAAATTAGGTGCTACTATCGTTCAAACAGAAGATGAAATCGCAGCTTGTATGACTGCTATGGGCGGTGTATACGCAGGTGTTCGTGGTTTCACATGTACTTCTGGCCCTGGTTTATCCTTGATGGCAGAATCCTTGTCTATGGCATCCATGGCAGAACTTCCTATGGTTGTTATTGATGTACAACGTTCTGGCCCATCTACAGGTATGGCTACAAAGGTAGAACAATCCGATATTGATGCGGCTTGCTACAACGCACATGGTGATTATGCAGGTATCGTTATTTCTCCAACATCCATCGAAGAATGTTTCTACGAAATTCAAAAAGCGTTTAACTTGGCAGAAATGTATCAATGCCCAGTTATCTTTATGCCGGACTTACAACAAGGTTTAAATAAACAATCCGTTCCTACATTCGACTTGAACCGTGTACCTATTAACCGCGGTAAAATGATGAAGGAAGCTGACCTTCCTGAATTGGAACAACCTAAATATTTCAAACGCTTTGAATTGACAGAAGATGGCATTTCTCCTCGTACAATTCCTGGTATGAAAAATGGTTTATTCCTTTCTACAGGTCTTGAACATAATGAAGAAGGTAAACCAGCAGAAGCGCCTACAATGCACGTAGCGCAAACTGACAAACGTTTCCGCAAATTGGAAACTGTAGCTGATAACTATGAACCATTCTTGAATAACGCTAAATACGATGAAGCTGATGTACTCGTTGTAGGTATGGCTTCTAGCCGCGGCGCTATCGAAGAAGCAGTTGCTGAATTCGATCAAGAAGGCGTTAAAGTTAACCACTTACAATTGCGCTTGATTAAACCATTCCCAGCAAAACAATTACAACCATTCATGGATGCTGCGAAAAAAGTGGTTATCGTTGAGCACAATGCAACAGGTCAATTGACTAACTTATTTAAAATCAACATGCATAAGAAATCTAAAATTTCTAGCTGCTTGAAATATGATGGTAATCCATTCACAAAATCATATGTGAAAAATGCAATTAAGGAGGTCCTATAATATGACAACAGCTAAAGATTACAGAAATGATATTCGCCCTAACTGGTGCCCTGGTTGTGGTCATTATGGGGTACAAGCTGCCATTACTGATGCAGTAGTAGCAAAAAATATTCCACCTGAAAAATTGGCAGTTATCTCTGGTATCGGTTGTTCTAGCCGTATCGGTGGTTATTTCTACGCATATGGTGCACATACAACTCATGGTCGTGCACTTCCATACGCTCAAGGCGTCAAACTTGCTAACCAAGACTTAGAAGTTATCGCTTGTTCCGGTGATGGTGATGCATTCGCTATAGGCATGGGTCATACAATTCATGCTTTCAAACGTAATGTAAACATGACATATATCGTTATGGATAACCATGTTTACGGTTTGACTAAAGGTCAAGCATCCCCTCGTTCCGATATCGGTTTTGTTACAAAAACAACACCTCGTGGGGCATTTGAAACACCATTGTCCGTTTGTGAAACTGCCATCGCTGCAGGCGCTACATTTGTAGCACAAGGTTATATGATTAACCGTGCAGAATTGGTTGATTTGATTCAACAAGCTATGGACCATGAAGGTTTCTCCTTCATCAACGTATTTAGCCCATGTGTTACATACAACAAACACAATAGCTATGACTGGTTCAAAGAACATTTGACTAGCTTGCCAGAAGGATATGATCCAACAGACCGTGCGACTGCACTTAAAACATTAGGTGAAACACAAGGTTTGGTTACTGGTCTTATCTATCAAGATACGACTAAACCTTCCTTTGAAAAAGCTATGGCCGCTGTTAATGGTGGTCCACATCCACGTCCATTGACTGAAGATGTTGTAAAACCTGATCAAGCATTATTTGATAGCCTCTGCAATCAATTTAAATAATTTTAATTTAACATATATCATGTTATGATATATTCCCCTCTTTACTGACAATTATGTAAAGAGGGGATTTTCATTTATTGCATTTTGGTTAGTGATATATTACTTTACGGAGTTTTTCTTAACTGATATACTAATTTTAATTTAAGATATTTATAATTAAACATAGGTGCAGTACCTGGTAGGCGTATCGATTTATTATTGTACTATTACAGCCATGAGATAGAGGGGTAGAGTAACGTGTCGAATGAATATAATGAAGCATTACTAGAACCACTAAAGTATTACAGAGAAAATCTTAAGGATACATTTCAAAGTATCACAGAGGATTACTTTCAAGAATTGGTAAATCAATCAAAGGTTGATATAAATAAAAATAAAGACTTAATCGATAAGTATACAAATGTTTCAGAAAATAGAAATCAATCAAACAGTACATATAAACGGTTTGGTATTGTCCGGACTATTGATTTCATTGTGGGCATAGGTGCACTTATTTATTGTGTATATCAGTTTTCACAACAACAGATGGATATCCTATCCATCGTTATATGTATTGCTGTTATGATCCTATGTATAGGTTTGTATCTGTATTGGATTCGACCTAATCGTAAGAGCCTCGAAGCGAAACTGAATGATTTAGATGCAACGCTGAGTCAAATGCGTGACGAAGGTTATGAAATGATGCAGCCTTTGAATGAGTTGTTTCATAGTGAGATGACCGCAGAACTCATTAAAAAGGCGATTCCTTTTATTCATCTAGATTCCAACTTTAATATGGAACGTTATGAACAGCTTGTCAAAGATTATGGATTTTTAGAAAAAGATGATGTAAACCATTCTACCCTGGATATTACGTCTGGTGATATTTTAGGAAATCCTTTTGTTTTTATTAAGCGTATCATCCATTGGATAGATGATTACACGTATGAAGGTACTCGCGAGGTTGTCTATACAGAGGAATATATAGATTCTGACGGAAATACCAAGACCAGAGATGTAAGTGAAACACTTCGTGCCACGTTAAAACGACCGGGCCCATATTATGCGAATAGTATATCCTTGGTATATGGTAATCATGCAGCACCGAATTTAATATTCCATAGAAGACCACCAGAAAAAGGATTATTTAATTTTGGAGGCACAAAGATTCAGCTGGCAAAACGCATTGCAGGGCTTAGAAAGAAAAGCCAAGATGCCTTAGAGGACGGTGGAAACTTTCAGGCCTTGGCCAATGAAGAGTTCGATGCACAATTTAATGCGTTAGATAGAAATAATGAGGTTGAGTTCCGGGTACTATTTACCCCATTGGCACAAAGTAATTACAAAGATATTTTTGAGAATTCTCCCTATGGAGATGACTTTATTTTTAATAAACAATGCAAGATCAATGAAATTTTGACTGATAATTCTAAGGATTGGAATTTTGATACTGTACCATCACAGTATTATGATTTCTCCTTTGAAAAGATTAAAGAGAAATTCATTAATTTTAACTGTAGTTATTTTGAGCACATGTATTTTTCCTTTTTGCCAGTGTTAGCAATTCCTGTATATCAACAAATGGCTTCTACTGATTATATTTATAAGAAATCTTACGATTTTAAATATAATGATTATATTACAGAAATGCTTGCAAATAAGATGAACCTCGGACTATTTATTCCACCTAATGCAACGCAGAGAAGTAATGTAAAGACATTGCTAAAAACGAGTCACTACAAAAAAGAGGCGGATTCTGAAATTATTAAGGTAGATGCTTATTCGTATAGGACTATTGAGCATATAGATGAGGTTCCTGTTACAGCAGGTAATGGCAGAACCTATTATGTACCAGTTAAGTGGAATGAGTATGTGCCGGTTACAAAGCAAGAACTTATTGAGGTGGCAGAAGTAGACGCAGCCGGTGATGATTTCAAGCGTGTTAAAGAATTGAATCATTATCAACGTTCTGAAAATAACAAAAATGGTTCCTTTGCTTATGGACACTTTATGGTGGGGAAACTATATAAAGATAATCAGTCTCTCGTAGACTTATTACATACGATTTATGAACAAAATGGAGGTAAGTAAAATGGCTAATCAACTTGACGAAATGAATCCTGAGATTATGTCTCAAGGCAGAGATGTAAATGTTATTGCTAAGGTAATCCCCGTAGAAACTAGTGGGTTTGAAAAACTTTTACCAACCATCCTTATGGCTATCGGTGTAATCGGCATCGTTTTAGGGATAGTTATAGACAAGTACCTTATATCTGCTATTGGTGCAGTTGTACTGATCTATCCATGGTGGAGACTAAAACAAATTAGCTCTGAATTCAATATGATGGAACAACGCATCCAAAATGCGGCCTCTGAAATCGATAACTATATGGAACAACGGGTTGTCATTCTTTCTAATGCGGCTAAACTCGTAGAAAAATCTATTGAAGTCGATAAAGATATTCTTGTAGATATTGCAAAATATAGAAGTGGTAATTTTACTGAAGAATCTAGAAGTGATGTAAACTCTCAACTTAATAAAGCGACGAGAGCATTAAATGTAGCTATAGAAAATTATCCAGAATTGCAAAGTCAAGATACGATTCGTGATGCGATGCAACAAAATTCATATTTGCAAAAAGAAATTACTGCAGCTAGAACACTGTATAATGATGCTGTAAATACTTGGAATAGAGAAATTTTTGAATTCCCATTCAAAAAGATTGTAGCTGCTAAAGAAGGTAGAACTACAAGAATTCCATTCATAGCAGATCAAGAAACTAAAGAAAAAGCAAAAGGTGTTTTCTTTTAGTTCATAAAGTTTGATGTGTAACATAGAGGGGATACTATGAAAACATATGAAAAAGGCATTAGTTTATCCATTTGGACCTTGAGCTGGCCTATATTTATCGAAGTATTCCTGCAGATGCTCGTCGGTAATATCGACCAATTGATGATGAGTCATTACTCGCCACAGGCGGTAGCCGCTGTAGCTAATGCAAATCAGATTTTAAATATTTTTATCATGCTCATCGTAGTTATGAGCACGGCTACAACTATATTAATTGCTCAATACTTGGGCGCTCGCAATCAGTCGAAGTTATCAGAGGTTTGTACCGTTAGTTTAGTGCTAAACTTTGCATTCTCCTCTGTGGCAGCGGTGTTTTTTATTACTTGTCATGAATGGATTTTTACATGGCTTGGCATACCACCAGAAACGATGGGGGATACATCGCTGTATACGACCATTGTAGCAGCGGGATTACCAATACAGGCCATGTACTATGCATTGGTTGCCGTATTTAGAGGCCATTCATTGACGCGTATCACCATGTATGTGGCACTCGTTATGAATATTATCCATGTAGGAACAAACTATATCCTAATCTTCGGGCATGGCCCGATACCGAGTCTTGGCGTACTAGGTGTATCTATTTCTACGTGGCTTTCAAAGGTTATTGGTCTTCTTATCATCGTATATCTGTTCAAGACCTTGTTGCAATTGAGGGTTAGTACGTCTTATTTAAGACCCTTTCCTTGGCATACGGTTAAATCCTTGCTCCATATTAGCGTGCCATCCGGCGGCGAAACATTGAGCTATCAATTATCGCAAACGACGATTATGAAGATGGTCAACATTCTAGGGTTAACTGTGATTAATACGAAGGTTTATGTATATGTCATCGCTATGTTGTGTTATGTGTATACCATAGCCTTATCGAATGCATCGCAAGTTATCGTAGGATTCTTGATGGGCGCTAAACGGCAAGATGAGGTGACAAATCGCGTATGGCATTCGATGTTTTTAGCTATCGCTATCAATGTAGGATTGGCAACGTTCTTTTATATAACGAGTGATACAGTCCTATCTGTATTTACAACGGATCCTGAGATTTTATCCTTAGCCCATAATGTGCTATTGGTGGAAATTTTCCTTGAACTAGGGCGGGCCGTAAATATCGTTATGGTCGGTTGTTTACAGGCTGCAGGTGATATTCGTACCCCAATGCTCGTTGGTATCTTTGGCATGTGGTTATGTGCTGTGCCATTATCGTACCTATTGGGTATTTATTGGGGCTGGGGCCTTGTAGGCATATGGATTGCTATGGCTGCTGATGAAATTTTACGAGGTGTATTGTTTATCTATCGCTGGTATAGCGGAAAATGGAAAGAAAAACGCCTTATTGAGGTGTAGTAGTATAGTTTATTTACGTTTCTATATTGGAGATATAGGGACGCTTGTGAAAGTAGGTTTATATGAATAAAACCGTAGGTATAATTGGATTAGGTTTGTTGGGTGGTTCGTTGGCAAAGGCTTTGAAAGCCTATACAGATTATGATGTAGTAGGGTATGCACGCCGACAAGAGGTATGTGATGCAGCATTACAAGATGGGGTGGTATCCCAAGCTTGGACTGAGGTAGAGCCACTCATTGAGCACTCGGATATCGTAGTGTTTTCGTTGCCGCCAGATACTAATGCTCGACTTTTTACAGAGGTGGCACATCTGTTTAAACCAGGTCAGGTGGTAACAGATGTATCCAGTGCAAAGGAACATTTTGTACGCGCCGTGTATGAATCTATTCCAAAGGGGACCTTTTTTGTATCTGTTCATCCTATGGCGGGATCTGAAAAGGGCGGCTATGAAGTGTCTCATAAAAACCTATTTAAAGGCATGGGATGGATTGTCTTAGAGGATAAGGCATCTGATGTGTATAATGCAGAGGTGGCCAAAGAATTGGCTGATATGGGGCGCGCCGTTGGTTCTCGTATCGAATTTGTCGATGTATATGCTCATGATGCGTATTTAGCGATTGTTAGCCATATGCCACATCTGATGGCAGCTATGTTAACTCAAGTATCTGGTGGCGATGAGCTCGGTGAATTGCGTATGCGTTTATCCGCAGGTGGATTCCGTGATTGTACGCGTGTAGCCGGTGGTTTGCCATCCATGTGGCGTGAAATCATTTATGGTAATCGCCATAATGTATTAGAAGGCTTATCTAAAATGGAAGATGAAATTCGTCGGGTAAAAGAAATACTTTCACAAGAAGACGAAGGCAAAGCGTTAGAAGACTATTTACATAGAAGTAGAGAGGTTCGAAATAAATTACCGTACTTAACGGGACAAATTAAGAATAATTAAGAGGAGTTGTTATGGGGTTACTACAAGAAACCTGCGACGCGATTCACAGTCGTAGTAAAGAGATTGAACAACATATTATTAAGAATTGGAATGATGCGTCAGATATTAAGCAATATGGACGCCTCGTCGATGTAGTGGCTCAATATGGGGCAGCCACAAATCAAGAGGATGTAACAATTCCAAAACCTTGTATGATTATTGCTTCTGCAGATCATGGTGTGGCCGATATGGGCGTAAGTGCTTACCCAAAGGAAACCACGGTAGGTATGACTCAAAATTACCTAATTCCAAAAGGGGCTGGTGCCAATTCCTTAGCCAATTATTGTGGTGCTACAATGGAAGTCATTGACATGGGCATTGATGCGGATATGAGTTGGGTACCTGGACTGCGTTCTCACAAATTGGGGATGGGGACAAAGAATTTTGTAGAAGAACCGGCCATGACGCGTGAACAAGCAATCGAAGGTATTGAAACGGGCATTAAATTGGTTCAAGAAAAGATGGCTGACGGATATAATGTGTTTCTTGTAGGTGAAATGGGTATTTCCAACACGACAGCTAGTGCACTTATGACGGCCAAGTTTGCGGGCCTCACTGCAGAAGAGGCAACGGGGCGAGGTACGAATATTTCCGATGAGCGCCTTAAATTAAAACAACGCATCGTTCATGATGTATTGGTTAAATATAAGGATATTCCAAAGGATGATGCCATTGGTATTTTGGCTGCCGTAGGGGGCTTTGAATTTACCTGTATCGTCGGTGTTATCTTAGGGGCGGCCGCTAATCATGGTATGGTCATCATCGATGGCTTTAATACATCCGCTTGTGCCTTGGTGGCTAAAACATTGGTTCCCGCCTCCATGGACTACGTTATGGCCTCTCATTTATCTGCAGAAAAAGCGGCTAAATCTTCATTGCAAAATCTTGGCTTAGAAGCCTATGTGGACTTAGGTCTTTGCTTAGGGGAAGCCTCTGGTGGTTCCGTTCAAATGGGGATGCTCGACCTTGCAGTTCATATATATAAATCTGTCACAGGAGGTAAGGCATGAGAGCTTTTAACATTCAACCATTAGATACGAAAGCGATGGAAACATGCCGGTATCGCATTGATAATTTAACAAAACCTATTTATAGCTTGGCTATGCTCGAAACGATAGCTGAACGATTTGCAGGCGTATTGGCGAACCCCAAGCCAAATCATTTAAAATATGGTGTTCTCGTTGTAGGGGCAGACCATCTTGTGGATGGTCCTCAAAATGTTGAACATGGACATACTAGTTTAAATGCAATAAAACGGTTTAATGAAGGCATGAGTGCTACGCAAGGGGCTGCGTTTAAATTACAAGCACCGGTTTACATTGTTAATATTGGCTTAGAACAAGATACAAATCATTTGGCAAATATTGATTCTCGAGTTATTCGTAATGGGTCCCACTTCTTTGGCGTAGAACCTTCTATTAGTCATAATGAATTGGAACAGGCTCTTGAAATGGGCTTTGGTTATGCGGATAAATTACATGAAGCAGGTCTACAAGTGGTGGCCTTAGGTAATATAGGTGAACGCACATTCCTTGATGCGTTGGTTACGACTGCAACCATTACAGGCGCATCGTACGAGTCTGTATTGACAGAGTCTGATAATGGACCTACCATTGCACAGCGTGCTGCACACATCCATTCATTTGTAGATCCATTGGATATTGCTGTAGATGATTGGTCTGTTTTATCTGAAAGCGACCGCCGCACTGCGGTATTGCGTTTACTTCATGTAGCAGGGGGCCTCGACATTGCTTTCTTAACAGGCTTTATCTTAGGCGCTGCTAGCCATCGTATGGCTGTGGTATTCGATAATGCACTAACTGGTGCTGCTGTACTCGCAGCAGTGACGATGGAACCATTGGTGAAAGACTATGTTTTCCCATCCGCTGTTTACGATGATCCTATTCATAAGGAACAATGTCGTTTCTTAGATGTAAAACCTCCATTACATTATGATTTACAAATCGATGAAGGTTTAGGATCTACAATGGGGCTATCTATTGTAGATGCATCTATGCATATGTTAAATGACATGAAAACATTCGTAGAAGCAGAGGTTCGTGCCGCTGAGGATGGCGCCGGTAAAGGTAGACAAGAAGATATTAAATAATAATAGAGAGGACTTCATGATATATATTTCCTTTACTTAAGAACGAGTGAAGGCGGTATATATTTGAAAGTCCTCTTTTATATATTTGTTATAAATCACGTAGATTTGTATCCTATAGATTTCGTATTATTTTTATAGGAAATTCATTGAAAAACCATTGACACTATATGTGTAAATTGATATTATTATAAGGCAGTCAGAACTGACCTAGTTTAGTTCTTGACTAACAGAAGGTAATTATGATATAGTAATTATCGGTTCTGTATGCGGGAATAGCTCAGCGGTAGAGCACCGCCTTGCCAAGGCGGGGGTCGCGAGTTCGAATCTCGTTTCCCGCTCCATACATTCCTCGATAGCTCAGTTGGTAGAGCAATCGGCTGTTAACCGATCGGTCGTAGGTTCGAGTCCTACTCGGGGAGCC
>CAKPXN010000032.1 GCA_934202095.1 uncultured Veillonella sp. | reverse complement strand
CAATCTTTGAAAAAAGCTGGCTTCTTGACTCGTGACCCACGTATGAAAGAACGTAAAAAATACGGTCTTAAAAAAGCTCGCAAAGCAAGCCAATTCTCCAAACGTTAATATTTGGAATACAGGTTATAACACCTGCAGACAATGTCTGCAGGTGTTTTTTGTTGTTTATAGTATAGTTGTAGTAATAATTATCTACCTTTGTATGATTGTATATTTGCTCTATTTATTTTTATATAGTACTATTTGTATAGATAGTTTTATATAAAAATAATTAGGCGAAGAAAGTGGCATAGACTTATGAAGTCAAAGCAAGGCGGTTTTTTAGTTCATAAAATCAAATATTTGAATACTCGATTATTTAATCGGTTATTACAAGCTGATACAAGAGCTTTATTTAATGGTGAACAAGGAAAGATTCTGTCGGTTTTATGGGATGAAGGAGAATGTACGGCATCTGATATTGCAGATACTACAGGTTTGGCGAACAGTACGTTGTCAATTATGCTGAAACGCATGGAAGAAAATGGTTTAATTATCAGTTATGATGATAGTAATGATAAAAGAAAGCGTATTTATAGCGTATCCGCTCTTGGACGAGAACAACAGATTGTAGGTAATGAAATCAGTGATGCTTTGAGCGATATTTTCTATGATGGATTCAGTGATGTTGAAATTAAAGAGTTTGAGTCATACTTGAAGCGTATCTTTGATAATATGAAATCTGAGTATTATAAATGATAGGAGATATTGTTATGGAATTAATGAAAGCTATTCAATTGACCGGTCCCTGTGAAATAGATGCAATGACTCCTGCAGAAATAGAAAAACCTCAATTGAAACCAGGATTTACTGTTGTCAAGGTAAAAGCCTTCGGAATTAATCAGTCAGAGGTATTCAGTCGTAAGGGATTATCGTCACCTGATTTTTCTTATCCCCGTGTGCTTGGAATAGAAGGAGTAGGTATTATTGAAGCGGTTAATCCCGACAGCTCTTTTCGCGTGGGCGATCAGGTGGCGACAATGATGGGTGGATTAGGTCGCTCCATGAATGGATCTTATGCAGAGTACATGTTGGTGCCCGAGAAACACCTCTTGCCATTTTCATCTAAATTACCTTGGCATATTTTGGGGGCTTTGCCGGAAATGATGCAAACTGCATATGGTTCTTTAACTAAAGGGTTATTAATGAAATCGGGAGATACATTGTTCATTCACGGTGGTACTTCCTCTGTAGGTCTTATGGCTGCTTTATTGGCTAAGGATATAGGTGTTACAGTTATATCCTCTACACGCCGTATTTCAAATATCGATATACTAAAACAATATGGTGTTGATCATGTTGTATTAGATGATGGAACATTGGATAAGCAAATACTAGAGATAGCACCTTATGGTGTAGATGGCGTGTTAGAATTAATCGGTAGTAACGTAGTTATGCTAGATTTAAACTATATTAAAGTCGGCGGTCATTTATGTTTTACTGGAGCATTGAGTCAGCAATGGATTATACCAGAATTTGACTGTTTCTCTGTTCCTAGTGGGGTTTTCTTTACTTCCTATTTCGGGGAATTTGAAGATTTACCAGTAACTGTATTTCATGATATGTTACGTCGTTTAGAACGGAATGAGGTACAGTTACCAATTGGACGAGTTTATCATGGATTAGAGGCAGTTCTTGAGGCTCATCAGGATATTGATAATGGTAAGCATACGGGGAAAAAGGTAGTTGTCCTTTCATAATATATTTACTTGTGTATCGGAGATTGTATGATAGAAAATATATATCATTTATTAGTGGAAAATTGGAGCTTTTTCTCAGGTCTATTATGGGAACATATCGGTATAGCTTTGCTTTCTAGTGTAATTGCTATTATTCTAGGAGTAGTTTCTGGTATTTTACTTAACGAGTATCGTCGAGCAGTTAATCCGACCATGATGGTTATTAATTTCTTGTATACTATACCATCCATATCCATGCTGGGATTTTTGATTCCCTTTTCTGGAATTGGTAACGCAACGGCAGTGATTGCTCTAGTGATATATGCATTATTACCGATGGTGAGAAATACATATACTGGGTTAAGTGGTATTGATAAGGAAATGATTGAAGCAGCTACATCACTAGGGTTATCTCGTGTACAACGTTTACTATATATTGAATTGCCTTTAGCCTTTCCGGTAATCATGGTCGGTATACGAAATATGCTAGTTATGACTATAGCGCTTACTGGGGTAGCATCATTTATTGGTGCCGGAGGTCTTGGTGTAGCTATTTATCGAGGTATTACTACAAATAATACGACTATGACTGTAGCTGGCAGTTTACTGATTGCTTTTTTAGCATTGATTATGGATGGAGGATTGGGCCTTTTTGAGAAAATCATACTATATAGAGGACATTGCAAACGTACTTTTAAACGTATTGGTATTGTAGCCTCAATTGTGATAATTAGTGGTATTGGTGTGTTTATGTGGCCGTCGCAACAATCTGACGTAATTCATGTAGCTACAAAACCGATGACAGAACAGTTGATTTTGGGCGATATGTTGAAACTTCTTATTGAACAAGATACAGATTTAACTGTTGAAGTGACAGCCGGAGTAGGCGGAGGAACCTCCAATATTCAACCGGCGATGGAGTCCGGTCAATTCGATATCTATCCTGAATACACAGGTACCGGTTGGAATGCAGTACTAAAACGAGACACGCAATATAGTGAAGATTTATTTGATGAATTACAGCGTGCTTACGAGGATACATATCAATTTAAATGGGTCGGTATGTATGGTTTCAATAATACATATGGAATGGCTGTACGTAAGGATATTGCTAACAAATATAATTTAAAAACATATTCAGACTTAGCGAGGGTTTCGTCACAATTGATTTTAGGTGGGGAATATGATTTCTTCGGGCGTCAAGATGGGTATTCGGGATTACAGCGAGTATACGGCATGGACTTTAAAGATACGAAGGATATGGATATAGGTTTGAAATATCAGGCTATTGAAAGCGGACATGTGGATGCTATGCCTATATTTACTACTGATGGTAAGTTGAGCCATGCGTCTATTGTTGTTCTTGAGGACGATAAACATTTATATCCGTCGTATGTATGTGGTAATGTCGTTAGAATGGATGTGCTAAAGAAGCATCCTGAGCTAGAAGCGGTATTGATGAAATTGACAAATACGATTACGGATCAGGATATGTCATATATGAACTATGAGGTGGAATCGGAAGGACAGAAACCTCATGATGTTGCTGAGCGATACTTACGCACCAAAGGTTTGTTATACTAACGTGGGTTGGCTAAATAAAGGGTACATAGTATTGTTTTGTAATTATAAGATTACATTTACATCTATATTTAATTCCCCTATAATAGAAATATATAATCGAATATTTTCGAATGATGATTTTCATATAGGAGAATTCATATGATATACAATACAATTCAGTACGTTGTGGACAACGGCATTGGTACATTAACATTTAACCGTCCTAAAGTGGCGAATGGTTTTAACATCGAAATGTGCAAGGAAATCCTTGAGGTTTTAGATAAGGCTCATAATGATGAAAGTGTGCGTGCATTGCTTATCAATGCAGAGGGCAAGGTATTCTCTGCTGGTGGCGATTTAACAGAAATGGAACGCGCTGTAAACGAAGGAGATAGAGAGTCCTTATTTGAAATTGTTGAGCTCGTAGCAGAAATTTCTATGGCTATGAAACGCTTACCTAAACCTGTCATCATGAGCCTGCAAGGGGCTGCAGCAGGTGCGGCATTTAACATGGCATTGGCTGCAGACTTTGTTGTGGCAGCTAATAATGTACGTTTTATTCAAGCCTTCGTAAACGTAGGCCTTGCACCTGATGCAGGCGGTTTATTCTTGTTGACTCGATCCATCGGCATGAATCGTGCTATGCACATTGTCATGACTGGCGAAGCGGTTTCCGCTGAAAAAGGTAAAGAACTTGGTTTCGTATATAAAGTTTGTGAGCCAGAGGATTTAGAAACTGCTACACGACGCGTTGTTGAAAAATTAGCAAAAGGCCCTGCACAATCGTACCGTGTTATGAAGGAAATGATGTGGAGAAGCTTCTTAGCAGGCTGGGAAGAGTATAAGAAATTTGAAGTAGAAAACCAATGCGAATTAGGTCTTTCTGAGGACTTTAAAGAAGGTGTTCTTGCCTTTACGGAACGCCGTCGTCCTAAATTTGGCCAAAAGTAATATTATTTATAATATAATGTGCTAAATAGTATATAAATTAGAACAAAATACCCATATCATTAGAACCGATGTAGCTCATATAGTGTGTTACATCGGTTTTTTCTTTTCAGACATTGACAAAACGTATATAATAGAACTATTAAGATAGTTTTAGGAGGTCCATATTTTATGGCTCAAGATACAATTAAATGTTATGACGGTCCTAGTGATGTGGTCGCTGCATTGGCGGAGGATTTTATTGCTTTCACCAATGAAGAAATTAGCCGCACCGAAACATGCATTGTAGGTATCACGGGTGGCACAGTCATTAATGGTTTGTTAGAAACATTGAACTCCGCTGAGTACATTGAGCGTGTTAACTGGGAACGAATATTTTTTGTCTGGACTGATGAGCGATTTTTGCCTCAGTCTCATGAAGATAATTATTTCAACCGTGTAAAACCATATCTGCTTTGTAAGGCGAAGGGGGCAGCCCATTTCTTTCCTATTAACACCAATTCGAAAACTGTTATAGAGGCAGCTGACGAGTACGAGAAAGAAATAGGCAATGTTCTTAAGGCTTGTAAAAAATCTGGCCTAGATTTAGCAATTCTGGATCTTGGTGAAGATGGTCATACAGCAGGACTTTTTGCGGGTTCTCATGCACTGCGTGTAGCAGATCGCAACGTTGTACCCGTTGAGGATGGCAAGGTGTGGGAACGCATTTCTATGACCTTCTCCTTTTTGGCGAAAACAGACGTCCTTTGGTTCACTGTGACTGGTGAAAGTAAACGGACTGCCCTTACAAAGGTTTTATACCAACGTGAGGATTATGAAGATACATCATGGGACAAACGTATCGGCCGTGTACTGCCGGGGGCGGTGCTTTCACAAGAACCTATGACGTGGTATGTGGACAAAGATGCGTATAATGATGTAAACTGAAGAGTATAGTATTAAGTAAATATAAAAGGAGATACAAATGGGGTCTATAGGAACACCTGAATTAATAGTTATTTTAGTGATTGCTCTAGTTATCTTCGGACCTGGTAAATTGCCTGAAGTGGGTAAAGCGATTGGTAAGGGTATCAATGAATTTAAAGATGCTCTTTCCGGCCCAAAGAAAGCTGTCGATGAAACAAAGGAAGCCGTTAAATCTGCTACCACTATCGATGTGACAGCTGGGGCCAAAAATGATGAAAAACATAAGGAAGCTAATGATTAGGAGGTACTACTATGTGCAAAGATTGCGGTTGTGGTGAAGATAATGGTGTTGTAACAAAGGTATTCACTGTACCTGGTATGATGTGTAATAACTGTAAGGAAACAGTAGAAGGTGCTACATTAGGCCTAGACGGCGTACTTAGCTCCGAAGTTGATTTGCCAAATAAAACGGCTACTGTATCCTTTGATCCAGCAAAGGTATCTGTTGAAACGATTACAACAGCTATTGAACGAACTGGGTTTGATGTAGAGTCCGTGGCAGATGGTGTACGTAAACATAGCCATGGTTTATTAGGTACCATTAAACGTCTCTTTAAATAATCGAATTCATAGAGCTGTATTGAAACATCGTTTCGATACAGCCCTTTTTTGTATTGTGAGGTGATGAGATGATACGCAAGTTTAATACGGAAAACTTCAAATGGGATGGCGTCGATACCTTGGTGTATAAACAAGATGGTAGTCCCTTTAAAGATGTAACACGCCAAGTACTATATGATGGGGCTTATGACATTCCCTGCCAATTCCGTTATTTTGAATGCTTGCCAGGGGGCTACTCTACGTTAGAGTATCATGAGCATACGCATATGGTTATGATTGGCCGTGGTAAAGGTCAGCTTTTACTAGGCGATGAAATTTATGATGTAGCACAAGGGGATTTTATTGAAATCCCGGGGAACACAATTCATCAATTCAGAGCTAATAAGGGCGACTATATAGGATTTTTCTGCTTAGTTAATAAAGACAGAGATAAGGTTAAATTATTGAGCGATGAACAAATGGAAGCATTGCGTCAAAATCCTAAGATTAAGGAATTTTTGGAGGGACTATGAGTACATGGACACGAGCGGCCTTAACCGTCTTGGTAGGCCTGATTATTTGGTTTTTGCCTCATACAGAGGCGATTAAGCCCGAAGGCTGGCATTTATTAGCTATCTTCACAGCTACGATTGTTGGTTTTATTTTGCGCCCTTGGCCTACGGGCATTATGGCACTCTTTGGCATCGTTGCCGCCGTGGCAACGAGCTCTATTACGATGGTGCAAGCCTTAGGCGGCTATGCAGAGGCTAATGTGTGGCTTATCGTAGCGGCTGTATTCTTTTCTAGAGGTATTATTAATTCCGGTCTCGGTAAGCGCATTGCATATACACTGATTCGTGCTTTTGGTACAAGTTCTCTGAAATTGGCCTATGCTTTAGCGTGTACAGATTTGATTATCTCTCCAGCTACACCATCCAACACGGCGCGTGGGGGTGGCATCATTTTTCCAATCGTCCAAAATATTTCTCTCGCCTTTGACTCTGAGCCTCATGGCAATACAGCACGTCGCATAGGGGCGTACTTGATGACGACGGCCCACACCATTAATACGATTACAGTTACCATCTTTTTAACTGCTTGTAGTGGTAACCTATTGATTACCTCCTTAGGTGCGAAATTATTTGGTTATGATATTTCTTGGTGGGAATGGTTCCAAGCGGGTGTCATCCCTGGTGTTATCTGTATGATTTTGATGCCATGGTTTATCTATAAGATCTATCCGCCAGAAATCAAAGAGACGCCAGAGGCAACTGAGATGGCACAAAAGGAATTAAATGCACTTGGGCCAATTACGAAATCTGAAATCTCCGTGGCTATTATCTTTGTTCTTTGTATTTTGCTTTGGGCTACAGCGATTTGGACTAAGTTGCATCCTACAGTAGTTGCTATGATGGGTGTGCTTGCTTGTGTTGTAACGGGATCCCTTACATGGGAAGATATCTTAGGTGAACGCACCGGTTGGGATATCCTTATCTGGATGGGGACCCTCGTAGGTATGGCTGGTTTACTTGGTAAACTTGGTGTAGTAGCTGTGTTTGCCAACTTTGTAAGCCAACATCTCGTAGGCATCGATTGGTTCTGGGCATCCTTTATCATCTCTGCAACCTTCGTATACTCTCAATACTTCTTTGCCAGTGGCACGGCCCGTATTACGGCGTTATTCTCCGCCTTTGCAGCCATCTTGGTTGCTATGGGCGCGCCGATTCCGTTTACCATCTTGTTATTCGGCTTGATGAATAGCCCTGGCTGTACATTAACTCACTACAGCTCTGGTGTAACACCGATATTCTTCGGTGCAGGCTATGTACCGCAAGGCACATGGTGGCGCGTAGGTCTTGCTATTTCTATAGTAAGCTTTATGATTCACTTCTGGGCTGGTACATTTGGTATGTGGCTGTTCGGTATTTTATAATATATACATCCCTCGCTACGGCGGGGGATTTTTGTATATCAAATATTGGTGTATAAACATATATGGGTATAGCTATTGGGTATGGTGAACTTCATTAAAAAAATATAATAAATCTATAGAATATTTATTGCATGACACTATAGAACGTGTTATTATAGTTTTATCGTTACAGATTATTTTAGGAGGAAACATGTTCGGTTTAGTCATTAGCTTGTTGATTATCGCGCTGGTCGTGATTATTAAAAACATTCGAATTATGAACAACAACTTAACACGTTTTGTCTTAAAAGTTCCGCGAATGGTTTTATATACAATCAATAAGATTTGACTATATTGTTTCTTATTTGTATGTATTCCATGGGGTACATAGGTTTTTATGTATGTGGGAATTCTGTAAACAAAAGGAATATCATTTGTAAACTTTTAAGACGATTCTTTGGAATCGTCTTTTTTTGTTCATTGTGAAAGCTGTCTAAGTAGATACTTTCAAAAGAAGTGAGGAGAATATCATGAGTTGTAGAAGTGACAATTTGAAAACAGGCGTAGCACGTGCACCACACAGATCTTTATTAAAAGCACTCGGTTTCGTAGACGAAGAATTAGGTAGACCGGTCATTGGTATCGCCAATTCCTTCAATGAAATCATTCCTGGTCATGTGGGCTTGAAAAATATTGTACAAGCCGTAAAAGACGGTATCCGCAACGCAGGTGGTGTACCAATCGAATTTAATACAATCGGTATTTGCGATGGCCTTGCAATGAACCATATTGGTATGAAATATTCCTTGGTAACGCGTAATATTGTTGCTGATTCCATTGAAGCCACTGCCATGGCAACTCCATTCGATGCGATGGTATTCATTCCAAACTGCGATAAAATCGTACCAGGTATGTTGATCGCAGCTGCTCGCCTTAATATTCCATCTGTATTCGTATCTGGCGGTGCTATGCTTGCTGGCGTACACAATGGTAAAAAAATCGGTTTGTCTGATGTATTCGAAGCAGTAGGTAAACACCAAACAGGTGAAATGGGCGACGCAGAATTAGCAGATATTGAAAATAGCGCATGCCCTACATGCGGTTCCTGCTCCGGTATGTATACCGCTAATACAATGAACTGCTTAACAGAAGCTCTTGGTATGGGCCTTCCTGGCAATGGTACAATCCCAGCTGTATTCTCCGAACGTTTACGCCTTGCTAAACACGCAGGTATGCAAGCTGTGAAAGTACTAGAAGCTAATCTTCGTCCAAAAGATATTATGACAAAAGAAGCCTTCGAAAATGCAGTTCGCCTCGATATGGCATTGGGCGGTTCTTCTAATACAGCTCTTCATTTGCCAGCTATCGCTCATGAAGCGGGCATCGATTTGACACTTGATGATTTCGCACGCATCGCTCAAGAAATTCCTCAATTGTCTAAATTGTCTCCATCCGGTAAATACTTTATCGAAGATTTGTACTATGCTGGTGGTGTATCTGCTGTATTGAAACGTTTGGCTGATAATGGTCACCTTAATAAGGACTGCAAAACAGTAGCTCTTAAAACACAAGGTGAAATCGCAGAAGTCGCTCATGTATATGATGAAGATGTAATTCACCCTTGGAATAATCCAGTTCATGAAACAGGTGGCATCGCCGTATTGAAAGGCAATCTTGCAGTGGATGGTTCCGTTGTAAAAGCGGGCGCTGTTGATGATGAAATGCTTGTTCACTCTGGCCCAGCCAAGGTATTCGACAGTGAAGAAGAAGCGGTAGAAGCTATTACAGGCGGTAAAATCGTAAAAGGCGACGTTGTAGTTATTCGCTACGAAGGTCCTAAAGGTGGCCCTGGTATGCGCGAAATGTTGACACCAACATCCATGATCGCTGGTATGGGTCTCGATAAAGATGTAGCATTGTTAACTGATGGTCGTTTCTCCGGTGCTACACGTGGTGCATCTATTGGTCACGTATCTCCAGAAGCTGCTGCTGGTGGCACTATCGCTATCGTTCAAGATGGCGATATCATCAACATCGACATTCCTAATGGCAAATTAGAATTAGCTGTATCCGATGATGAAATTGCTCGTCGTATGGCTGCATTGAAACCATTCAAATCTAATGTAACTGGATACCTTAAAAAATATGCTCTTCATGTTTCTTCTGCAGCACAAGGTGCCATCGAAATTTTGGAAGACTAATTAGAGCGGTATTATTATTACTACAAGAGTAGGTGTCTTATGCATAAGTTATATGATTTTATGGAAGCCCGTGAACGGTTGAGTACGATTACGGTAAAAACTAAACTGCTTCATAGCGATGTGTTCTCTGAAGAGAGTGGCAATGATGTGTATATCAAGCCAGAAAACTTACAAATAACAGGTTCCTTTAAGGTGCGTGGCGCATACAATAAAATTGCTAAATTGACAGAAGCGGAAAAGGCACGCGGTGTTATTGCCGCGTCTGCTGGTAACCATGCACAAGGCGTGGCCCTTGCGGCTAAACGCCTCGGTATTAAGGCGACTATCGTCATGCCTAAACATACGCCTCTTATCAAGGTGAATGCGACCAAACAATATGGTGCTGAGGTCGTACTATCCGGTGAGATTTATGATGAAGCGTACCAAAAGGCGATGGAATTGCAACAAGAACATGGCTATGTGTTCGTCCATCCTTTCGATGATGAAGATGTCATCGAAGGCCAAGGCACTATTGCCCTTGAAGTTCTTGAGGAATTGCCTGATGCGGATGTATTACTTGTTCCAGTAGGTGGTGGCGGTATCGTATCCGGCATCGCAGCAGCCGCTAAGTTGAAAAATCCTAGCATCAAAGTAATCGGTGTAGAACCAGAAGGTGCTGCTAGTGCATTAGCAGCCCTTAAAGCTGGTAAACCAGTACCATTAGATGAAGTAGCTACTATTGCGGACGGCACTGCAGTACGTCTGATCGGTGATACTACACTAGACTATATCAAACAATACGTAGATGAAATCGTTACCGTATCCGATTATGAATTGATGGAAGCTTTTTTGTTACTCGTTGAAAAACATAAATTAGTAGCAGAAAACTCTGGCATTTTACCTCTTGCAGGGCTAAAAAAATTAGACTGCAAAGGTAAAAAGGTGGTAGCCATCGTCAGCGGTGGTAATATTGATGTATTAACTATTTCTTCTATGATTAATAAAGGTCTCGTATTGCGTGGACGTATCTTTACATTCTCTGTAAATCTTCCAGATAAACCAGGCCAATTGGTTGCTGTGTCTGAAATGCTAGCAGCTGCAGATGCCAATGTTATTAAACTTGACCATAATCAGTTTAAAAATCTTGATCGCTTCCACGAAGTGGAATTACAAGTGACTGTAGAAACGAATGGTGAAGAACATATTCAAAGCATTATTGATACTTTCAAAAAGAATGGTTATATCATTAAACGTTTAAATTCCAGCGAGATTTTATCCGAATAGCTGGTTGAAAGGGTTCCTATGAGCGCAGACACAATCAATGGGGCACGCATTGTCCTAGAAACATTGCATCGCCTTGGCGTAACCGATATGTTCGGCTACCCAGGTGGTGCCGTAATCCCAATTTATGATGAAATTTATAGCTTCCCTGAAATTAAACATTATTTCGTACGCCATGAACAAGGCGCTGCTCATGCAGCCGATGGTTATGCGCGTGTATCCGGTAAAGTAGGCGTGTGCCTCGCTACCTCTGGCCCTGGTGCGACAAATCTCGTAACAGGCATTATGACTGCTTATATGGACTCTGTACCTATGGTAGCCATTACAGGGCAAGTAGGACGTGCACTGATTGGTAAGGATTCTTTCCAAGAAGCGGATATTCAAGGTATTACAATGCCTATTACTAAGCATAACTATCTTGTGCAAGATATTCACGACTTGCCACGAATTATCAAAGAAGCGTATTTCATTGCTGGTACAGGCCGTCCGGGTCCTGTATTGATTGATATTCCTAAGGATATTCAAACTGAAAAAATATCCATGTCCGAATACAATAAATTGTATGATGTACCAATTCATCTTGAAGGGTATGATCCAACCTATAAAGGGCATCAAGGTCAAATTAAAAAGGCTGCAACACTTATTAAGAATGCGAAACGCCCTCTTATTATTGCTGGTGCAGGTGTATTAAAATCCGATGCTATGGCAGAACTTAAGGAATTGGCCGAAAAGGCTCAAATTCCTGTAGCTAATACCTTGGTAGGTCTTGGTGGATTCCCTGGCAATCATGAGTTAGCTCTTGGCATGGTGGGTATGCATGGCTCTGTAGCGGCTAATAATTGTACAGAAGACGCAGACCTTGTCATTGCAGCCGGGATTCGTTTTCATGACCGCATTACAGGTCATCCTGATTTCTTCTGTAAAAAAGCGAAGATCATTCATATCGATATTGATCCTGCTGAAATCGATAAAAACGTTACCATTAACGTACCAATCGTAGGCGATTTAAAACGAGTGTTAACCGAATTAAACACGTTAGTTGAACCTACTACACATGAATCTTGGATTACACAAATTCGAGAATGGCAACAAGAATATCCTATGGTTGTTCCTGAATCAACTCATGGCGAGTTACACCCACAATATGTATTATCCGAACTCAATAAATTTGCTAAGGATGATGCTATCATCGTAACTGATGTGGGCCAACATCAAATGTGGGCGGCGCAATTCTTGACGCATAAGGCTCCACATACCATCGTAACCTCTGGTGGTGCTGGCACGATGGGCTATGGCTTGCCAGCTGCCATCGGTGCTCAAGTGGGAGCTCCTGATAAACAAGTCATCCTCGTTGTTGGCGATGGCGGTTTCCAAATGACCTGTGAAGAACTCATGATGGTTCGTCAGTACAATTTATCAATTAAGATTGTCATCATCAACAATGGATACCTTGGCATGGTCCGTCAATGGCAACAAATCTTTAATAATCGACGCTACTCCTATGTAGATTTAGAAGTGAGCCCCGATTTCTTAAAATTAGCTGATGCTTTTGATTTGAAAGCGGCGCGCCTAGATTCTGTTGAAACGTTCAATAAAGATTTTAAATCCTATATTACCTCTGATGAAAGCATCGTATTGGATTGCCGCGTTGAACGCGAGGATAATGTATTGCCAATGATCCCAGCCGGTGGCACTGTAAGCGGCATGATGGGCAAGAAAGGAGTGCTATAATGGCGAGAGAACATCAAGTCTTAGTCATCGCTAAGAATACAGCAGGTATTGGTGCCCGTATTTTGGCACTCTTTAATCGCCGTGGCTTTAACGTTACAAAAATGACATCTGGTATTACGAATACACCGGGCTATGCGCGCATTACTCTCACTGTTGAGGCTGATGATCGCATCTTGGACCAAATTCAAAAGCAAATTTATAAGCTCATTGATGTTGTTAAGGTTAAAGTATTTGAAGACCATGATGTGGTATGTCGTGAATTGATGCTTATCAAGGTGAAAGCAACGGCTACTACACGGTCTCAAATTGTACAAATTGCCGATGTATACCGCGGCAATGTACTCGACATTTCTCCTACTTCTATGATTATCGAGGTTATCGGTAGTGTTGAAAAGCTACGCGGTTTTATTCAAATTATGGAAACCTATGGTATCCTTGAAATCGCAAAAACTGGTATTACCGCAATGAGTCGTGGAGAAAAAATGTAGGAGATGATGATGTGAGTAGTGAAGTACTACACTATGAAGATGTCAAGTTTCGTCGTGATGGTCGAGAAATTCTAAAAGGCGTAGACTGGCACGTGGAAGAAGGCGAAAACTGGGCTCTTTTAGGTCTTAACGGGGCGGGTAAATCGACGATGCTCAGCATGATTCCAGCCTATCAAATCCCTACGACAGGTCTATTACGTGTATTTGGCCATGAATTTGGCAAATATGCATGGGTGAAGATTAAAAATCGACTAGGCTTTGTGAGTGCCACATTGGGTCAATTTCAATCTACCCTAGATCGTCAATTGGTAGAAAATGTCGTTATTTCTGGTGCGTTCAACACCATCGGCGTCTATAAGGACGTTACTGAAGAACAGCGAAAAAAAGCGGCAGAACTAATGGAAGAATTTAAAATTTCCTATTTGAAAGGCCATAAATTCTCCACCTTATCCGTTGGCGAACAACGTCGTGTCCTATTGGCTCGTGCCATCATGGCAGATCCTGATTTACTCATTCTGGATGAACCTTGCTCTGGTCTTGATTTGCCGGCTCGTGAGCAATTTTTAAGGACCGTGGAGAACATGGCACGGGATGAGAAGAAGCCTTTTATCTATGTATCTCATCAAATCGAAGAAATTATGCCTAGTATTACACATGTAGCGATTATCAAAGATGGTCTCATCGTGTATAAAGGCAAAAAACAGGACATCTTAACCGACGATATATTAACCGATGTTTTTGGTATCGATGTATCCGTCGTTTGGGAAAAAAATCGCCCTTGGGTTATCGTTAAATAAGGTATGAAAATTTCAGAATTCATATTTTTTTAATACAAAGAGGGTACAAATTTAGTTATGAATTAGTCTATTTGACTATTCGATAAATTACGATATACGCTACAAACCTTGCAATTATTTGCGAGATTGTGTACAGTATATATATTAAATATTCTATTGAATATAAATTGGAGGTTGTCTAATATGGCAGGTAAAATTTTAGGTACTACAGTTTACTATGATGAAGATTGCAATTTAAGTAAATTGGAAGGCAAAAAAATTACAGTTTTAGGTTACGGTTCTCAAGGTCATGCTCATGCATTGAACTTGAAAGAAAACGGTTTTGACGTAACTATCGGTCTTCGCGCTGGTTCCAAAAGCTGGGCAGTAGCTGAAGAAGCAGGTCTTCCTGTAAAAGAAACTGCAGAAGCAGTTAAAGGCGCTGATATCGTTATGGTATTGATTCCAGACGAATTACAAGCAGACGTTTATGCAAAAGATATCGCTCCTAATTTGAAACAAGGTGCATACTTAGCATTCGCTCACGGCTTCAATATTCACTTCGGTAAAATCGTTCCTCGCGAAGATATCAACGTATTCATGGTAGCTCCTAAAGGTCCTGGCCACTTAGTACGTCGTACATACCAAGAAGGCTCCGGCGTTCCTTGCTTGTACGCAGTAGAAAAAGACCCATCTGGCGATACTGAAGAAGTAGCATTAGCTTGGACTTGCGGTATTGGTGGTGGCCGTGCAGGTATCTTGGAAACTAACTTCAAATCCGAAACAGAAACTGACTTGTTCGGTGAACAAGCTGTATTGTGCGGTGGTTTGACTGCATTGATCCAAACTGGTTTCGAAGTATTAACAGAAGCTGGTTATGAACCTGTAAACGCTTACTTCGAATGCTTGCATGAAATGAAATTGATCGTAGACCTTATCTACGAAGGTGGTTTCCAAAAAATGCGTAACTCCATTTCTAACACAGCAGAATATGGTGACTACTATGCAGGCCCTCGCGTAATTACTCCAGAAACTAAAGAAGCTATGAAACAAATCTTGGCTGACATTCAATCTGGTAAATTCGCTGATGAATTCTTGGCTGATTCCAAAAATGGTCAAAAATTCCTTAAAGAACATCGCGAAGCAGCAGCTGTTCATCCAATCGAACCAGTTGGTGCAGAACTTCGCAACTTGATGAGCTGGTTGAAATAAGAGATTACCTTAGTAATTTCTTGATAAGCATAGGCTTACTGAAAGCGACCCCTTTTGGGGTCGCTTTTTTATTGAGTAATACAAGTACGTATGATATAGTTAACGTAGAGTCAGTGTAGTATATTTTGGTATAAGGAGAGATACTATGAGTTCTACAACTATTATTATCATCGTGGCCGTTGCAGTCATTTGGGCCATTTTGTTTGCCGTATTTATGAAGTTCAATAAAAAACGACAAGCCGGTGAACAACAATTTGTACAAGAGAATGCTAATAAAGCGATTCTTCATATTTATGGTAAATCTGTAAAAATTGATGGTAAGGACCTTTCTACTATTGATCATAAAACTGGTCAATATGGTCAAGTCATTGTGGCATTAACACCAGGAGAACATACCATTGAATCCGTATATTACACGACGGATAATGTGGGTACTAAAACAAAGAATGTTGAAACACAGCCTGTTACCATCACAATTCCAGTACAAGCAGGTAATGAATATAATGCGGCTATGTATTTCTATTCCGCAGAACAACGTAATGCGTATTATAAAGGTGACGTTGA
>CAKPXN010000031.1 GCA_934202095.1 uncultured Veillonella sp. | reverse complement strand
GCTAGTCTTAATTCTACGTGGGAAAACTATACGTTAGCAGGCATGGACACAGGAACCGATAGCTTTGTACTTATGGTACTTTCACATGAGGAATTTAAAACAGCCCAAGAACTAGCGAAAGAGCTGTTACATAGAATCGATGTAGCTGAACGCTTGTAAGTAACATAAATTATGATGTAGTAGCACAATTTTAATGTAGTAGCACCTATAAGAATGTAATTCTTAACTGTAAAACAATTTGCACCGTATAAATGTGATAAATAGGAGAGAGTCATATGAGTATTGTACGTCTACCAGAATATGAAGCAGAGTTTGAGCCAGAAGTATTTGAAATTTATGCATTGCCGCGCAGTGATGCAAATGGGGCTAGTCCTTATTTAGATAAGTACCATAGACCACTGGTGGACACCGATGCTATCCTAGATACTCGAACTGGTGTGCTTGACCGTAGCGAAGGCATTTTGACGTGGATTATTGAAGGCCTTGAAGATAGATGGGGTTATTCTTTTGAGCCCCATGGAGTCTATAAATTGTTAGTTAAGAAAGCAAAGCCTTTAGAGGACTTGGGCTATATGCGTCCTTCTTGGAATAATCGGTATTATGTACTTGAGGTGTTAGAGGAACATGCTAAACATAGTGAGCTAGAGGCCTTGTCGGCGTATTTGAAAACCCCTAAATACCTTCATACCGACAAGGGCGATTTCCTGTTAAATCGCGAGTATCAATATTACACAGCGAGAATTGATGATTATGCATTTACCCTTGATGTGGATGAGGGTTCTGATGAAAGCTGTACTGTAGCATTGGCTGCTTTCAATACAATCGATAATTTCAAAGCATTTGAACAACGAATTAGTACTTATATTAGTGAAAAATTGCTAGACCTTGCTAATGATTGGCTCGACAATGATGACCAAGATCCGATTACGTCAGACGTATTTGCCAAGCGTATTACGATGGGCGAATTGGCGTTTCGTAACGATGGCACCATAGAGGTATATTATGACGATGATGATATCTTCTGGGGGCACTGTATCATAGCTCATATTGATGCGGATGGGAACCCTGTTGATGCAGATATTGCAGGATAATCAATTAATGGAGAGTCCTAATGAGAAAATCGGAATTAATGACATTATGGAATGTTGAAAGCTGGTCTGAAGAACCCTATGGCGTTTACTTTGTATCTCGCAGATTGGGCACTAATCGTTTAGAGCATGTAGGACAAGCCTTTCAAAAACTTAAGATTAGTTGCACCAATTATACTGAGGCTGAGGTGCTTTCACTACCAATATGGGAACAATTATATACTCAATTAGATGAATTAGACCAACTGGCGCAGGAACTCATACAAAAGGAAATACCGCAAGAAGAGTCTGTTGTGCTAATACTAACGGATATAATGTTAGATAAATCAGGTTGTTACGACGCATTTGCACTAGGTTATGATATAGGTGAATCCCCAGCAGGGCATCTATATGTTTTGGTTTCTTTTGATGAAAACTTTACGGCTCAACAAGATGTGATTTATGAAACCTTATAGAGTTGTATTAAAGTGGTGACACGGGTGTTGTAGACTACCTAAAAAAATAAGTGATATATAGGAGAGAGACCATGGAAGATATGTATACATTAGTCAAAGATTTCTTTAGTCATGATATGGATTTAGATGATTTATTTGATTCTGAGGCTATTATCTGGATTGACTGGCGCGAGGATGACGAAGATGTGGTGCGCTATTTCAATGATATGATGGATGAGCCTATCGATATTCAAACTGTTAGTAATGGCAAGCCTTATGGTGACGATATTGTGTTACAAAAGGGCGATAAAGAACTCTTAATTCCTTACGGCGATGAAAAAGATCGGGATGTAACCATCAAATACTTCAACGAATTTGTTAAACCTGATTATGAGGTGCGTTGGTTTACTGAAAGCCTTGGAAACGATACACTCGGATTTACCGTGCTTTCAGGGTCGGAATGGGCCAAATTAAGCGACGAATTTGGGGTAGATACAGTTCGTTATTATTTCGAGCCTATGAATCTTGATAGTAACATGTTCAATCTTGATATGAACGAAGTATTTGCATTATTGGCCTTACGAGAAAATAGTGACGGTGTAAATACTGACTTTAGTGTACAGTTAGATTGGATTAAAATCATAAACAAAGAAAAAGCCTTGGCTGAGCAAAAAGAGAACGGACAAATTGACTTGAAACAATACATGGTCGTAAAAAAAGAAATCCAAAAGATTAAAGACGAATTTATAGCGACTCACGGCGAGATGGAATAAGAGCTGTTGTTCTAAAGGAGACGTTTATGGCAATTGACGGTGTAAAAATCATAGATAGTGATGATGGTCATGATATTTATAATGCCATTGTTGAACGATACAAGGATGGCGTCAGTGTTGATACAATCATTTCTGAAATCTTAAGTGAGGAACAAAATTTTTGTACTGACGAGTTTTATACAGAGATTTATTGGACTGCTGTGGCTTATTCGTTGTGGAAGATAGGTCATCTACCGGATACCGTCAAAGAGAAAGCCTTAGACATAATCGCTCAGGGTCCTCACGAGTTTTGGCTAGAAATCGATGATAAGGCACTTAAACAGCGCCAAAAGGTGTTAGATAAGCTAGCCCTGCAGCTACAAAGTGAAAATCCGAAGCCACTTAAGGTTCGTAAATCTAAAACAAAGAAAGAACCTTATTTTAATGTGGGCGACGTATTAGCTGTTAAGTTTGAAACCGAGTATGGTGCTATATTCGTCTCTGACGTAGATCAATCACCGCGGAAAATCGAGTATCATTTAGCCTGTACTCGGCTTTTACAAGAAGAAAAACCAACAATGGAGGAGTTTCTAAACAGCAAAATCGCATGCCGGAAAGATAATACAAATTTCGGTATCGATACAGACTGTTGGTTTAATCATAAAGACTTAGGTATGTTGCTAGACCATTTAGAAATCATTGGGAACGTTGAACTATATCCGTGTAAATTGTGGAAACTAGCTCCAGCAGGCACGTTGGAGGATATCTATGAGGAGATTACAGATAATCCTAGGATAGGAAAACTACGTCTTATAGACACCTATGAACTGGTGAAAGAGGTTATTGAGAAATTATAAAGATAGATACATGAAAATGAAATTATAAAGGTATAACTAAAATGGATACAGCAATTCAAACATATATAGAAACTGTACAAGTCAACGATATACCGTGGCATCGGTTAACGACCACCTACGGACGTGCCACAGATTTTCCTGAGGCGCTTGATGTGTTGTGGAATATGGAAAACATGGAAACTGTTGATGCGGCTGGTGAGGTGTTAGAACTCAATATTGAACACCAATCAACGTTGTGGCATGCTACACCATTCGCCATGATTTTCTTGCTTCGTATTTTTAAGAAAGCCCAAGAAGCGAGCGCCCATAATGAGGTAGCTCAGTATTTAGCAGAACAATTGGTTGAGTTGTTTACTGTGATTGCTGAGTGTATTCGAGATGGTCTTATGCTAGAGCATGCAGATCCATTGCCGAACTTTGAGGATATGCTCAACGAAGAATACCTTTGGTCTGAAGAATATGATGAAGACGAAAATGTTCTTAGATATGAGGAAGAGGACGTATTCCCTGATGATTTATTTTTTAGCTTTTATTATTACTCCCTGCAAGTACTTTTGTTAGCTATTCCGTTATTAGATGCATCTGATGAAGGAGAGGCTAACTTGCTAGAATTAATTTCTGCTAATAGGAGCGTGTAAGATGAGTTGTTTAGATATATTGCGAAATGATACCAAGTTAGCTGAGGATTTTGATACGCTATTTGATTTTCGCTTGCTAGATGCGTTGGAGGAACGTGATACTGCTGAAGGTCGCTGTACGTTCTCTTTGCCGGGTATGGCATTTGCTGTAGATGGCGCTGGCGGTGAATATCATCTATTGGAGGACGGATCCATAGGTTATTGGAGTAGCGAGGGTGCCGCCGGTCGTTTAGCTGAAAGTATGGATGATTTGTTTCATTTAATCGTTTTTAGTATTTGTTGGCATGATTACTGTGACTCAAGTAAATATTCTGATGCGGCAACACTTGAAGAATATGGTCAGAATAAGCAGTTAGATATTATCTCCTATTCGCCGATGGAACTTTGGGAACCCATTGTGAAAGCTTTACATATGCCAATAGACATGAAGCTTTCACCTCTTTTACAGAAATTCTATGATGCGGCGCATCGTGAGCCTATATATGCTTGCTATTTCCATGAAGATGATGGAAGCGTTACAGAATCGGAAAATTTATTTTTCTAGTTGTTAGAAGAATTTATGAAAGGATTTAATTATGGGACTAATTGCCAATTATAGCTGTTTAAGCGATGCGAATTTAAAAGAGCTTAAAGCTATGGGCTCAGAAGAAGAGGAAATTCTTGAAAGCGTTGAAGAGTGGAATGACGATGATGAATTATTGCTTGATATCGACAAGATGTGGGATGTACTCCACTTTGTGCTAACTGGTGTGGGCACTGACTATAAGGACGATAAAAATCCTCTTAGCCAAGCGGTACTAGGCGTAACGGCTGTTGAGGATATATCAGACTATGTAGCATATACAGAACACAATCATTTAGCCAATATCGTGGCGGCCTTAGAGCAGTTTGATATTGAAAATGCTCTGGAATCTTTTGATATGGCAGCGTGCAAAGAGGCCGAGCTATATCCAGATATTTGGGATTACGATGAGGAAGAGGAAGAAATCAAAGACGAACTTCTTCATGATTTCGAGCAAATGAAACGCTTTTATAAACAAGTGTTCGAAGCTAAAGGGCATGTGCTTGTATCGATTTGTTAAGTTCGTTACAATTTGTTGGCTATGAATCTAGTTATGGCCAAACTGATTATGCGACTGGCGAAGAAGAGGAATTGTAACATGGCAGTGTTAACGGGAAAGCAAATTAAATACGGATTTGACTACTATCATAAGGATGACGCACGGCCTAAATCTGTGGTAGAGGTCTCTGAATATGATGGTGAAGATAAGTTAATCATTAATTGCACACAGCTCGATGGAGATTATTCTGCTAAAGATAAGAAACGTATTTTACAGGAGTGGTGTAGTTTTTTTATTGAACATCCAGATACCTTTACAGAGCTCATGTTTTGTACAAGAATGCCACAGGAGTTATTTGATGCTGTGTGCGCTCAGCGTAGACTTAAAAGGTTACATATAAAATGGGGCGTTTATCCAGATATTTCAAAATTAGAGAACTTACAAGAACTAGAATATTTACACATTGGATCCGGTAGAAGTGTATCGAGTTTAGAGCCTATTTCAAAATTAGAAAATTTAGTGGCTCTGTCGATTGAGAACTTTCAAAAAATTGATGATTATATGCCATTAGCGAATCTGAAACATCTTGAAAGTCTCGCCTTAGAAGGGGATTTTGCAGCTCCTAAAATTCTTAAGGTTCAATCATTAGGATTTTTACGCCATATGAAACAATTGCGCTTTTTTAGCTTTTTAACGGCAAAGGTGATAGATAAAGATTACTCTCCCATTTTAGAACTTAACAATCTAGAACATCTTACATTAAGATCTTGTAAAGAGGTTAAGCAATTGTATCCTGAATTCGTTAAACTACCAAAATTAAAATATGGTACAGTTTTAGAACGACCGGAATTATATGAGAATTAATTCCTTGTATTTGCAGGTGTTACTATAAAAGTATATAGTATAGGCATGTGATGTAATTATTCACATGTCTATATTTTTATAAGGAGGACGCTATGCAACACGTTCAAACCCGCAGTACTACATCCGCGTTAGTACTCACAGCCGTATTGATTGCCCTCGCTACATTGCTTACAATGTACACGAAAATTCCAGTACCTGGCATACGCGGCTATTTCAATGTTGGAGATGTCGTTATTATGACATCAGCTCTACTATTAGGTCGAAAATATGGCGCCTATATTGGTGCTATCGGCCCAGCGCTAGCTGATTTGTTCCTCGGCTACGCAGTCTTTGTACCAATCACCTTTGTGGTGAAAGGCATTGAAGGCTATCTTGTCGGTACTGTCTATAACAATAAGACAACTACCTCTGCCTTGGTAGCAACTATCGTAGGTGGTATTATTATCGTAGCAGGCTACTTCATCGCCGAATATTTTGTATTTGATCCTGGCGTAGCCATTGCTAGTATTTTGACTAATACCATTCAAGCCGTTATGAGCGTTATCGTTAGCATGATTCTCTATGCGATTTTGCGCAAACGCCTTGGGTAGTAAATTGACAGTCTTTAGATTTCATCTTATACTATAAGTACAAAAGAGCCAGTTAACGTGTTCTAGGCGTTAGGCTCATCAAAATGTGAGAAATTTGATAAACCTAACGTGTCTAAGTATTGCTGTACTTAGTCTTAAACGTTAGGTTTATTTTTTGGCTTAGTTTGTATTAATATTATTTGCTGAATAAAACATAAGTTCGACATATAATGTAATTAAGATAGTCGACGAGGTTGGGGCGCCCTTTTTCTATGAAGGGGGTGAAGCCTATGAGTGCCTACGAAATCATTATGATTGTCCTTGGGATGTTAACTGTAGTTATTTCCTTTGGAGCATTGATAGTGCTGATTTGTCGTAATAACGACAAATAGCCCTTCGTTACCAACTGGTAGCTGAAAACGAAAGGCCATTTCTGCATGTTTTATAATGTTTTGGGATGAGCCTAACGGAACCACTCGTTGGCTATCTCTTTATTACATTATAAAGGGGTTAATATATATAGTCAATTCAAATAAGAAATGTAAATTGACAGTCTCTAGAATATATCTTAATAGAACCTATTGTGTTGTGTGTTATGATTGGTGAACGTTTATGATTAGAGTTATATGTTTGTTTTTATTGTTAGTTGCTTTAAGTCCTTTACATGTTTTTGCAGATGATGTAGAACTAGATGGCGATGCTCTTTCCTCATTTGTAGGCAAAATAGAAGAACAGAAATTTATTCCTGTTGAAGTAATGAAAAAGATGGGCGTTAGACCATATAGGGTTCCATTGGATATAAATACTGATGCTCAAGGAAATATTATTTCTGTTGAATTAACACCTAATCAGGACCTATCTGATGATACAGCTTATTTTGACTTAGTGCAGGTTGCTAAAAATATAGTATGGAATGTAGGTAATATTGGTGTCGAGAAGGCGACAACTGTATCGGTATCTTTTGAATTTAGTTTACAATAGTGTTGTGAATACCAAAATCGATCATCGAGGCCCAATCTATAAGGCTTTCATAATCATAGGTATAATATGGTATAATACTTTCATTATGTAGTGAAAAAAAGGAGATCTAAATGGCAAATTTACCTAACTGCCCTAAATGTGGCGACGAATACACATACGAAGATGGTCATATGTACATCTGCCCTATGTGTGGTCATGAATGGACAGCTGCCGATGCTGCGGCTGCAGCAGAAGCCGGTATTATCCGCGATGCTAATGGCAATGAATTAGCTGATGGCGATACCGTTGTTGTTGTAAAAGACCTCAAAGTAAAAGGCGCTGGCGTATTGAAACAAGGTACGCGTGTTAAAAACATTCGCCTCATTTCTGATGCGAGCGATGGCCACGATATCGATTGCAAAATCGATGGCTTTGGTGCAATGGCATTAAAATCTGAAATGGTTAAGAAAATCTAATCATGGAATCCCTACCGATAGAACGTCGGTGGGGATTTTTTCGTGCTATAATCAAGGTATAATGTGTTACGTAAAGTTGTATAATTTTGAGGAGCAATTATGATATCTCAGGAGGAATTAAAGGCGTGTACGTATAATTTATTAAATGAGCGAGGCGTTACCGTTCAGGATATTGCAGATATTGTGATGATGATTCAACAGCCGTATATTCCTGATTTGACGATGGATGAGTGCGTAGAGAGTGTACAGGCTGTACTTGAAAAACGGGAAACGCAAAATGCCATCATTACGGGTATAGAATTGGATAGATTGGCAGAGGAGAAGAAATTATCTGAGCCACTACAAAGCATTATGACTCGTGATGAAGCGTTGTTTGGTATTGATGAAATCCTCGCCCTATCCATTGTGAATTTATACGGATCTATTGGATTTACGAACTATGGCTATATTGATAAGGTAAAACCGGGTATTATTGAAAATCTTGATAGCAAGGTTGATAGTCACTGTAATACATTTCTTGATGATTTAGTTGGTGCCGTGGCGGCTGCTGCAGCGGGTCGCATTGCGCATAACACGCCAAATCGGGTGCACCATGTCGTTGTGGAGGGATAGAACATGAACGTTTTAGTCGTAATTGATATGCAACATGATTTTGTGGATGGATCTCTTGGTTCTCCGCAGGCGCAGGCCATTGTGGATAATGTACGTCAAAAAATCGCATCCTTTGATGGTCCTATTATTTTTACACGGGATACTCACGATACTAATTATCTTGAAAGCCAAGAAGGTCGGCATTTACCGGTTGTGCATTGTGTGAAAGACACGATTGGTTGGCAAATTATGGAGAGCCTCATCACGGCCGCAGAAAAGCGCAATACCATCCATCCGTACTTTATCATTGATAAACCTAATTTTGGATCCTCTGAATTAGTTACGCGTTTACAAGGGATGAATACAGCAGAGCCTATTGAAAGCATAACTTTAGTCGGTGTTTGCACAGATGTGTGCGTTGTGTCGAATGCCATATTGTTGAAAGCTGGCTTGCCAGAGGTTCCTATTCATGTAGATCCTAATTGCTGTGCAGGAGTTACTGAGGAAAGCCATGAAGCAGCATTATTAACTATGCGTCAATGTCAGATTGAAGTAGCTAATGATTTGTAATAGAGGTATAGATTGAAATATTAGTTAAATAGTGATATGCTATACACAATTACATAGCAGAGTATGCAAGGGAGCCTATGAGATAGGCTGAGAAAGGGCTGTTAGCACCTGACCTTTGACCTGATCGGGATCATGCCCGCGTAGGAAGCACGCAAAACCATTCAAGGGTATCGATCATATTATATCGATACCCTTTTTCTTGTGTACAAAGCTAAAAGGTTTTATTCAATAGGAGGACATATTATGTTTTACACTCAATTGGAAGCCGCACAAAAAGGCTTTGTTACGGATGCGATGAAAATTGTAGCAGAAAAGGAACGCATGGATGTAGAGCAATTGCGAGCGCTAGTTGCTCTAGGACAAGTTGTTATTCCCTGTAATAAGAATCATACTTGCATCGATCCAGAGGGCATCGGTAAAGCATTGCGCACAAAAATTAATGTGAATCTTGGCACATCCAGAGACGTTACCGATTATGATAGTGAAATAGAAAAGGTAAATTGGGCGATTCAACTTGGTGCTGAATCGATTATGGATTTATCTACTCATGGTGATACACGTATTTTTAGACGAAAATTAACTAGCGAATGTAAAGCCATGATTGGTACTGTACCAGTATATGACAGCGTTATACATCATCAACGGGATTTGGCAGAACTTACTGCTGAGGATTTCTTAGATACTATCCGTCTCCATGCAGCGGATGGTGTTGATTTTGTAACCTTACATTGTGGTATTACGCGTCAAACTATTGAGCAAATTAAAAAGCATAAACGTAGACTCAACATCGTTAGCCGTGGTGGTAGTCTTATCTTTGCATGGATGAGCATGACGGGTAAGGAGAATCCATTCTATGAACATTTTGATGATATTTTAGATATTTGCCGTGAGTATGATGTAACTATTTCTTTAGGCGATGCATGTCGACCAGGGTGTTTAGCAGATGCTACGGATGTATGTCAAATTGAAGAACTGGTACGTCTTGGTGAAATGACTAAACGCGCTCGAGCTAAAGGTGTGCAAGTGATTATTGAAGGCCCAGGTCATGTGCCACTTAACCAAATTCAAGCGAATATGGAAATTGAGGAAACGCTATGTGGCGGAGCTCCGTTTTATGTGTTAGGCCCATTGGTGACAGATATTGCACCTGGCTATGATCATATAACAGCTGCCATTGGCGGTGCCGTGGCGGGCATGCATGGGGCGTCCTTTCTTTGTTATGTAACGCCGGCAGAGCATTTGGCATTGCCTAATGCAGACGATGTGAAAGAAGGTATTATGGCTTTCAAAATAGCAGCCCATGCAGCGGATATAGCACGTGGCATACCAGGTGCCCGTGATAAGGATGATGCGATGGCTGATGCTAGACGCGTACTAGATTGGGAGGCGCAATATGCGTGTGCACTTGATCCTGAACGTGCTCGCAATATTCGTGAAAGCCGAGCTCCAGAGGAGGGGCATAGTGAAACTTGTAGTATGTGTGGTAAATTCTGTGCTGTTCGTAGCATGAATAAGGCTTTGAATAGCGAATATATTGATATTCTGTAATAAATGTTGGTCGTATATTGACGTTTATCTATATAGATAGTACAATATACAAAGAATGATAATTCATATCAATAAAATACCGATGCAGGTGCATCGAATCGCTTTCACAAGAACGATACTAGTTAAGATATCGTTCGTGCCCTAATTACAAGGAGGACTATTATGAAACCTTTCGAACTCGCACCATTACCATATGCTTATGATTATCTAGAACCTGTTATCGATGCAGAGACGATGAAACTGCATCATGATAAGCATCACCAAGCGTATGTTAATAATTTGAATGCAGCCATCGCTAAATACCCGGATCTTGCCTATGGTTGCGTAGATTGTATTCTCGGCGATATTGCCAATGTGCCAGAGGATATCCGTCAAGCGGTTATCAACAATGGTGGGGGTCATAAAAACCACACCATGTTTTGGGATATCATGACAAAACCTGATACATCTAAATTGCAAGGCCCTTTGAAGGATGCTATCGATGCTGATTTAGGCGGATATGATGCTTTTGTTGAAAGCTTCTCCCAAGCGGCGGCAACACGATTTGGCTCTGGCTGGGCTTGGCTAGTGGTCAACAAGGACGGCAAACTAGAAGTAACCTCTACGGCTAACCAAGATAATCCTCTTTTGGAAGGTAAAACTGCCATTCTTTGTTTAGATGTATGGGAACATGCATATTACTTGCATTACCAAAATCGTCGCCCAGATTATATTAAGGAATTCTTCCGTGTTATCAACTGGGATGCAGTCGCTGAAAACTACGAAAAAGCATTGCAACCTCATCATCAATAAGATGATTGTTAACGAATAGATGATACATCTATGTCCAATTTATGGATTGATTTGTCATCTATTCGTTATTTTTTTGAATAACTTTCAAAAGTATAGCCATGGATACAGATTTTCTAATCGATATCGTTTATCATAGAATTATAGGTTATTAAAGATGACCTTTCGGAATGTAAATTACCTTGTATACAAAAACGTATAGAGGTTACCAACATAAGTAATAAACAATATTTTTGACACGAGGGGATCAAAATGGAAAAGAAATTAGATTTGTCCAAATCCGTATATGATTTGGTAAAAGAATATCCAGAGGTTATAGATATTATGAAAGGATTGGGCTTCACTGAAATCACGAATAAGGTGATGCTCCACTCCGTTGGCAAAATTATGACTATCCCTAAAGGGGCTAAGATGAAGGGCATCTCTATGATGGATATTGTAGGGGCCTTTATGAAAGCTGGTTTTACATTAGAAGGTGATATGCCCAACCTACACGGTGATGATGTAGCATCTGCTAAGGATGTTCCTGTTGAGGCACCAGCCACTCAAGATGAGGAACCTAAGGCTAGTGAAAATACAGAAGCTAACGCAGAGGATACTGTACCCGATAGCGAACGGGTAGAGCAATTAAAAGGCTTCTTAAAACGCTTAGGTACAGGGGAAGCCCTTGGCGATGTGCGCAAAGATTTTGCCAGCCAATTTAAACATGTAGAAGCCAGTGAAATCATGAAAGCTGAACAAGGCCTTATGCGCGAAGGTACACCTCTAGAAGAGGTACAACAATTATGCGACCTTCATTCCGCTTTGTTCCACGGTTCTACCATTCATGAACAAATGGAAGAAGAGCATGCGAAGGTTGAGGCTGCTTTAGAAGCTCAAGATAAGAAACAAACGGTAACAACGCTTGTAGAAACGATAGGCCATCCGCTCAACCAAATGACGGAAGAAAACAAGGCGCTTAACGATTTAATTGAGGAACTTCGTCCTAAGGTAGCCGATAAAACGGCAACCATTGATGATGTAAATGCAGTGCGTCAATTATCCGTTCACTATGCTAAAAAAGGCGATTTGCTATATCCAAAACTAAAGGTGGATTATGCTATCGGTGGCCCATCCATGGTTATGTGGACCGTTGACGGTGATATTCGGGACCAACTAGGCGATTTAGCGAAATCTAGCCAAAGCGTAGATGATTGGTATAGACGCTTTGACGAGCTTCTCACCCGCGCGCAAGAAATGATCTATAAGGAACAAAATATCTTGTTCCCTATCTGTGCGGAAAACTTTACAACTCAAGATTGGTACCAAATCTATAAGGATACTGCACAATATGAGGAAATCTTTGGTGTAAAACGCCTTGCTTGGCCAGAGGCTGAGCATGCCTTAGCTGAAAGTTCTGCACCAGCTGGTACAGCAGATAACACAATTGCCCTCATTGGTGGTACTTTCACCCTTGACCAATTGGACGCGATGCTCAACACAATGCCGATGGAGGTAACCTTCGTTGACCATGAAGACATTAACCGTTACTTTAACGACGGCGAAAAGGTCTTTAAACGCCCTACTACTGCTATCGGTCGCGATGTATTCTCCTGTCATCCACCTAAGGTAGAACCTATCGTGCGCGGTATCATCGATTCCTTCCGTAAAGGGGATCGCGATAATGTGGCTGTATGGCTTGAAAAACAAGGTCGTCCATTCTATGTAAACTACATGGCTGTGCGCGACAAAAATAAGAAATACCTTGGCACATTGGAACTCGTACAAGATATGCAATTTGCAAAGGACCATTTCGCAAGATCTAAATAAGAAAATCTATATACGAAAATATGACAAAAGGCTGCTCTAGAACTGATGCTAGAGCAGCCTCTTTATACGTAGGACTAAGAACGGATATGGTCGATGATGCTGTGCGTAGCTGTTTTGATATTAGCTAGGCTCGTGGCTAAGTTAACTCGTACAAAGGTGGCGTAGCTTTCACCGCCAAACCATTCGCCAAAGCTTGGCGCGATACGGCATTGATTTTCAAATAGGTCGTGCATATCTTCAGGTTTTACATAGGCGCCAAAATCAATCCACGCCAAATAAGTACCGTCCATAGGGCTAATGCGGAGCTTTGGTAGGACTAAGAGTAGTTCGTCGCATAGATATTCGTAGTTTTCGCGGATGACAGCGCATACATTATCTAGCCACGCTTCCGCCTCTAGATGGGTATATGCCGCAGTGATAGCCGTTTCTGCCATGACATCTGCATCCGTGTGGTACACTTGCGCCTTATAGGCGTTATATTGTGTGCGTAATGTCTCGCTTGGAATCATCACTTCAGCCTGATGTAGACTGGCCATGTTAAACGATTTTGACACAGAGGATAGGGTTATCATATGGCCTGCATAATGACCGTTGGATACGGACAGTGCAGATGTAAATGGTATGGGACCGGTAATGAGGTCTTGATGGATTTCATCGCTTATGATGAGCACCTTGTGACGCTCACAAATGTCAAATAACCGGTCCATCTCCTCCTCGGTCCATACATGGCCCACAGGATTATGCGGATTGCAATGGATGAACACCTTCACATCGTTTTGCCTAATGGCGGACTCGAATGTATCATAATCGACAGTATATCTATTGCTCGTCGTGCGATGTAATGGCACTGCAACGATGTGTCTGTTTGCATCATTGGCACGGGCATCGAAGGCTCCGTACACGGGCGTAAGGACTGTAATGGCATCGTTTGGTTTGGTGAAAGCCCCAATACACCACATGATACCGGTAATAACATTGGGGGCGCTAGTGATCCAGTCTTGTTCAATAGTGCAGTTGTGACGGCGTTTGTGCCAATGTATGACAGCTTCTATATAATTTGGATTTGTCATGGTATAACCTAGAGGATTGTTTGTTACATAGTTACAAATGGCCTCTTGTATGCATGGTGGTGTTATAAAGTCCATATCTGCCACCCAGAGTGGTAGTAGGTCGGTGCGACTAAATTTTAAATATTCGCCGTCCCATTTGCGAGAATGAAAACCGCGGCGGTCTATATAGTATGTTTTAGTAAATTCTGTAGTGTTCATAGGAATACCTCATTTATATTACCTTATGTATGTATTATAGCAATAAATGTATATAAAATAAGCATATTGTATCTGACCTCCTTGACGGAGTTCGCTTTCACAATTTAAAATGTACTATAGAATAGTGTGTGTCTGACCAGTGACCACACGTCTATCGAATGGTTACAAAAGATAAATGTAAGCAGCATGTGGCGGCGTCCCTATGTGAGAGGGCTCATCGGACAGCTTAGGTGCATGCAACGCTGTATAAGTATAGTACTGGATCCTTGTTAGGAGGCATGTGCCATGAGTAACGAATTAAAACCACTACATTTTGATGCTGATTACACGATGGAGGAGGCGCTCGCTGAGGCGAAACGTTGTCTAAATTGTCCGAAACCTTTGTGCCGCATGGGCTGTCCTATTGAAAACGAAATCCCTCGTTTTATCCAAGCCATCGCTCACGGTAACTTTGGTTTAGCCAACGATATCTTGGCGGAACGTACAAACTTACCATCTATCTGTGGTCGCGTGTGCCCTCGTGAAAATCAATGCGAAGGCAACTGCATCATGAATAAGGCTAAGAAACCGCCTATCAACATCGGTAAATTGGAACGTTTTGCTGCCGATTTTGAAAGCATCAATGAATTGCGCAAACCTAAGAAGATCAAACAAGATCTCGGTAAAGTAGCCGTTGTCGGCTCCGGCCCTGCAGGCTTGTCCGTTGCGGGCGACGTGGCAAAACTCGGCTATGATGTAACTGTATTTGAAGGCCAATCTGAACCAGGCGGTGTACTCTTATTCGGGATTCCTGAATTCCGTTTGTCCAAATCCGTTGTACGTCGTGAAATTGCTCGTCTTGAAGGCTTAGGCGTTAAATTCGTATGTAATACATTCATCGGTCAGGACAAATCCTTGGATGATCTATTTGCAGAAGGCTTTGATACCATCTTCATCGGTACAGGTACGCATATTCCTCAAGAAGTACGCATGGAAAACGATCAAATTACAGGCGTATTCCAAGCGATGTACTTGTTAACAAATGTACAATTGGTAGAAAATGGTGAGCTTGAAGAAAAAGCGATTCCTGTGAAGAAAGGGGACCGCGTTGTTATCATCGGCGGTGGTAACGTAGCGATGGATGCGGCCCGTACATGCGTACGTTTAGGCTGTGAATCTGTCACTGTTGCATACCGTCGTAGCCAAGAACAAATGCCAGCTTTGCTATCCGAATACGAAGAAGCTCGTGCTGAAGGCGTTCAATTCCAATGGTTCGCATCTCCGGTTGGTGTAGAAGGTAAAGACAAGGTAGAAGGCTTTAAATACGAAGTAATGGCCCTTAATGACGATGGCGCCGGTATCCACGGCACAGGTAAATACCAAGTGATGCCTGTCGATAAAATCATCATCGCTGCTGGTCACAAACCTAATGCACGCCTCGTTGGGGAAGGTAACAACCTTCGCGTTGATGAAAAAGGCTATATCATTACATCCGAAGAACCTTATGGCATGACAAGCCGTGAAGGCGTATTCGCCGGTGGTGACGTAGTGCATAAACCAGCTACTGTAGTACTCGCGATGCGCGAAGCTAAAAAAGCCGTTGATGGCATGGTTAAATACATGGAAATCAAACGTGCTATGGCTACTGCAGAAGAGAATAAATAAGAGTTTTATGTACAAGAATATACATGTATGTGTGTACAGGTATAATTTTATAACATAATATGTATAAAAATCCCTTGCAATATGAATGTATCGCAAGGGATTTTCTATTATATGTCATCACTAATCAAGTTGGTATGGCCCCTCATAGGTGGTTGCCGTATTGTGGAGGCAAAGAGTTGCTATTATGGATAGTAGAAAGTGAGGTTTCTATGACGTATGATATCGTATGCAGTGAAGCACAGTCAGAAAAGGCTATCCAGCACTTAGGCGTTCTCATTCTATTATGGCGCCGCCACTATCACATAACTCAACAAGAGTTAGCTAAACGGACGGGCTTGTTACAGTCCTATATTAGTGGACTGGAAAAGGGGAATATAGACCCTCGCATATCTACGCTGTGTAGGATAGTCAATGGCTTTGATAATATGCCTTTAGATACATTTTTTGGAGGCCCTGACTTAGGTTTTATCGACTTTCACGGCATAGAACATCGACATATAGAATTTCATTAAAACCCTAAATCCTCATTAATGATAATAACCTCCATAGTTTGCATGTTACGCATTTTCTTATAGTAAATGGTTAAGGCATTGCAAATTCTATCAGGCGAACCACAGTCGTAGCATTTTTCCTCTAATTTGGCACAAGGATTAAGGGAGCTTTTCTTGTTCTTTTTACTGTTTAGTGGAGCTGCCACATTGCGCGCCCGGTAGATGGCAGAGGCCAAGTCCGGTGTAATTTTATTGCGACCTAGCACAAAGAACACCTCTTGCGATCCGAATAGGGATGCTGCTACTCGGTTGCCGGTACCATCGATATTGACCATTTCACCCGTTTGCGCTAAGGCGTTAACAGAGGTTAAAAATACATCGCGTCCCATGGTACGTAATGCGGTGTCGCGGAAGCTTTCACCAGGAAGGGGTCGCTGAATATCTGTGATGTCATCATTGACCTCGGATAAAGCATCATGAACCTTGAGCTTCAATAAGGTGCGTGAATCACCGATAGCCACTCGTTTATGTTGAATGCGAGACTGTAAATAGGCCACCGCATCAGCGCCTGTTTCAAAATAATGAACCACGAATTTGTTGCGTTCTAAGGCTTTGATGGTTTTCTCTATATCGATGGGGGCATCGTTGATTTTAGGATTAATAACTGCGTTGATTGTCGTTTCTGTATTCGCCATGAGTCCTCCTTAATGGATATAAAGTTATAGTCTGGTGTTCTATTTCTATTATTGTAGCGTTTTATATGTCTATAATTCAACGATTAGAATGAATTTCAACTTTCACAATTATTAATATTATAGGATAAAAATTAGAATAATAGACTCAGAAATAAATTTTACTTTTACCTGTAGGTTGAATTTGCTATAATAATAGTATTGATATGGCATAAGCCAATGTTAAGGAGGCAAAAATCGTGGATTTAATT
>CAKPXN010000030.1 GCA_934202095.1 uncultured Veillonella sp. | reverse complement strand
TAGATTTCTTCTAACACTTCTTCTTTTTTCGCATTGTATTCTACTTTTTTATTTTCAAAGTAGTTGTTGCCTTCTGCATCGATGGATACGATGAGTGGACCGAATTCTTTTACACGGCAAGTCCATAATGTTTCAGGCATACCAAGTTCACGCCAGTTCGCAGACTCGATTTCTTCTACTTCTGTAGCAGCAAGTACTGCATTACCTGCTGGGAATACACAGTGAAGTGCACCAAAGTCTTTACATGCACGTGCTGTTTCAGGACCCATGCCACCTTTACCAACGATGAGGCGTACACCTGTTTGTTTTACAAATTCGTACTCAAATTTTTCCATACGCATAGATGTTGTAGGACCTACGGAAATCATTTCAAATTTATCATCACCATGATCACGTACGATTGGACCTGCGTGCAAGATGGCACCGTTACGAACATCTACTGGTAATTCACGACCATATTCAACAAGACGACGATGAGCTACATCACGGCATGTTGTGATGTGACCATTTAAGTAAATAATATCCCCTGCTTTAATACCTTCAAGATCAGATGCTTGGATTGGTGTTGTCAAAATATGTTTAGCCATTAGAATGTCACTCCTTTGTGAGATAGAATTTCGTACTTACCGTCTTTATCAAATACCATATGTCCGCGACGATGGTTCCAGCAACCAACGTTAACAGCTACGGAAATTACAGATGGATGACGAGAACCATGTTCAATGTTTACACCCATAAGGGATTTATCACCGCCCATACCTTGAGGTCCAAGATGTAATGCATTAATACCATCTTCTAGTAATTGTTCCATATATGCTGCTTTTTCATTTTCAGCCTTAGAGGATACAGGACGCATCAAAGCCTTTTTGGACATAACCGCTGCTGTATCGATAGATGTAGCAATACCAACACCAACCAATAATGGAGGACATGCATTCAAACCATAGCTTGTCATCAAATCTAACACGAATTTAGCAACGCCTTCATAACCTTCACCTGGCATCAATGTTTTACCAGATCCTGGCAAGGAGCAGCCGCCGCCAGCCATGTAAGGGAAGATTTCTACATCATCACGATCAGGAACGATATCCCACATGATATATGGTGCAGTACGGCCAATATTTTTACCTGTATTGAATTCATCGAATGTTTCAACACAGTTATGACGAAGTGGTGCATCTTGTGTAGCTTGGTATGTAGCATTACGCAAAATTTCTTCCAATTCACCAATTAATGGATAGTTAGAACCAACCTTCACCCAGAATTGCAATACCCCTGTATCTTGGCAAGAAGGACGATTCAATTCGTAAGCAAGATCCATATTTTTATGCATTGTTTCATAAATTGTTTTAGCTAATGGATTTTTTTCATCCGCTGCTAATTCTTTAATCTTAGCTTCCACATCATCAGGTAATTTCTTTGCCATATAAGCAATGACCTTGGCGATGACATTTGTCATCTCTTGTACTTGTTGTTCTTTCGTACTCATCGTAAACCTCCAACAGGACTTCATTATATAAATACTGATTTTTTCTGTTTAGGAACCTTAGCTCCTTTCGATGATTCCATTCTACTCTTTTTTCAGGATATAACTATCCAATTTACAAGTTCATTTTTAATGATGAAAGCATGTCAAAATCATACAAAAACACCTATATAATTATATTTTTTTACATATAAAATATACAATTTTGCCTATATAAACGTACAAAAAGAGCACTGCTATCGAAAAGCAGTGCTCTTTCACCATATTTTTTAATAGGATTAACAAATATACAAAATCACCTATACCTAATAATTGTATATTATAATTTTTCCACAACAGATTTAAGTTGTTTCTTTACAGTCTGTAACTTTTGATTGGCCTTATCTAATTCAACCTTATATTGCAAGTCATCGTGATAAGGAACGAAAGATTCTAGTATTCTTATAATATCTTGTTCTTGGGTAGAAATAATTTCCTTCCAATCATGTAGCTTAGTTTTACGCCCCATCTCTTTTGCTTGCTTACGATATTCTGAAGGTGTTGTATGAAAATGCTTTTTAAAGGACACATTAAAGGCTTTGATATCTGCAAATCCACAATCACTAGCTATATGTGCCACACTATCTGTGGAGTTAGCCAATCGAACAGTAGCCTCGCGTAATCTCAAGCGCAACACATATTCTAAGAAGGAAACACCTAATTGGCGTTTAAAGAATTGAGATGTATAGTTCACATTATAACCACCGATTTGGGCAATATCTTCTAATTCAATCTTTTGCTGATAATTTTTATCTATATAAGCAATCATCTTATCAAAGGTAGCTACCGTCATATCAACAGGCTTACCATGAATCGACTTAACAACATCAATCTCACTATATAAATCACTCGCCAATGACAAATAGTGATGCTCCAGCCCTAAACGATTAGCTGAGCTTTCACCATCAGCCATTATAAGCATCATCATAGCCGCATGATGACGCAAGGATGTAAAAAATGAATTATGACGGTTCGATTCATTAGAACGTACTACAAATTGATACATTCCAAAGTTCGGATCAAATTGTTGAAAAAAATCCTTACCTACATGAATAACCAATGCCGTCGTATCCTGCTCTAATGCTAACGTGGCGTGCCCCACTTGAGGTGAAATAATGATAGAGTCGAGAGGCTCCATTGTAAAAACCTCACTATTGCAACTCATCTCGATACGGCCCTTTAGCAAAATGAGGATCTCTGTTTCTCCATGCCAGTTGTAATGATAGGTACTAACCTTGTATATATGGCTACTAAAGTCTATGTGATTATGTTTATATGTATAATGAAAATAATCCATAATAACTACATGCTCCCATTAAAAATGCATCCCTAATAAATCTAAGGGATGCATTTATTATGATATATATGTTTAACAACGGTCAACAGCATCTTAAGATTATTTATTGATTGAGTCACATCAATTCCCACGAAAGAGAATTCGATGTGAAGCTCTTATGTAGAAAATTACATAAGAGCTGTAATAGCTGCCGCTAAACCGAAGAAGATACCTGGTGCATTAGCCAATGCAACTGGAATATCTCTATGTTCTTTAAACAAGCCATATGCTACCCATAATGTGCAGTTAATTGCTGCTACTAATGGTTGGATCCAATCGCCTGTGCCTGGATGAGCTAGGTTATTCATAATTTGTGGGAAATAAGATACATACATTGCTACTGCTGTAACTGTTGCAACTTTACCTACGTTTTCCATAAATTTAATACGAGTCATTATATCCTCCAAAATTAGTAACTCAATACGTGTTTGTTATCTGATGAATCATATTCTACTCGTTTTGGTCGATATAACTATCCATATTAAAAGGTACTTTTTTAAGTAAAATCATAGAAAACATATGGAATTATCACTATTTTTCTCATTTTGATCAATCTAAAATCTATAGATTCTCCTATAAAAAAGAGCACTATTTATCAACAGTAATGCTCTTCTGAGAAATATATGATTTTTAAATATATAGAAAATCACCTAGGTCTAATTTTTCTATATCTACAAAAAATATTTTGCTTACATTATAAAAGTTCTATTTTTACTATGCCATACTATAGACAGTCTAAAGCCAATAACTATAGCTCACTAACAACATCGGCCAGTTTCGCTTTTAATGATTCTAGTTTTTGACTTACAAACTCTAATTCGGACTTAGCTCTAGAGTCATCTTCATAGGATAAGAAAGAATGTAATAAATCAAGCACATCTTGATTTTGAACAGAAACAATTTCTCTCGAATCTTGTACTATTGTTTTACGTCCAATTTCTTTTACTTGCCTACGATATTCTGTAGGTGTCATACGGAAATGTTTTTTGAAAGCTATATTAAAGGCTTTAATATCTGCAAATCCACAACTACTTGCAATCCTTGCAACAGCCTCATCCGTACTAGTTAATTGTGTCGTAGCATCTCGTAATCTCAACCGCAACACATACTCCACAAAGGAAATGCCCATTTGCCGTTTAAAGAACTGTGATGTATAAGCCACATTATAGCCACCTATTCTCGCAATATCTTCTAGTTCTAACTTTTGTTGGTAATGTTCGTCGATATACTCAATCATTTTATCAAATGTAGCAGGTTTAATATCACCAGGTCTTGCATTTTCATGAACTTTTTTGACTGGATCAAATTCCCTAAATACATCACCAGCCAAAGCCAAGTAATGATGCTCTATCCACATACGATGAACAGGGTTCTCACCTTTATTCATTAACAACATCGTCATAGCAGCATGATGGCGTAAGGTCGTAAAAAATTCATTATGACGTGTGCTCGCATCAGAACGAATAACAAACTCATACATGCCAAAATCCGGATCATACTGTTGATAAAATTCATTACCTACTTGAATAACAAAGGCAACCACATCCTCTTCAAGCGCTAGTGTTGAATGTCCTACCTGAGGCGAAATAATGACAACATCAAGAGGCTCCATCGTAAAAGTCTCATCATTACAACTCATCTCGACACGACCTTTCAAGAGAATAAAAATCTCTGTTCCTCCGTGCCAATTGTAAGTATAAGTACCAACCCTATATATACTGCTACTAAACTCTATATAATTGTGCTTATAGGTATAATCGAAATAATCCATAGCATCTAACCGCTCCATATGCAAAAAGCATCTCGTTCCAATCAAAGAGATGCTTTAATTATGATATATTCATTCAATTATGGTCAATAATATCTTTATCTTTTAACATCTATTCCAATACATACTGTTCCAAAAATTAGTACAGGCCTGTTCTAATTTAAAAAGGGACTCATATACGAGTCCCCATGTAATTTATTATATTGTTGGCAAGATACCTAGCAAATATACCTTAAATATATCCCCTTCGTGTACCTCATGTACACCTTGCGGAATGCAGGCTAAGGCATTAACAGTATATAATCCAAGCATACTGCTACTATTAAAGTGACGATTTGCTACGAAACGTGGTTGTCCATCGCCGAATATAACCTTGCCTTGTACGTAGCGATCAAAGGCATTACGTTTAGATAGATCGCAGTCCATTACACAATTAAGTACTGGGGTGGACCAATTTTTAATACCTTTATGTCGACGCAATGTAGGAACAACTAATAGATGCCAACCATTAAATGCAGCACCAGGGTTACCAGATAAGCCAAAGATAAGTTGACCTTTAGGGGTAACCGCACCATAGGAGGCTGCACCAGGACGCATTTGGATGCGACCGTATAAGGTCTTAGCTCCTAATTTCTCATATATAAGAGGCATTGTATCAAACATGCCTACGGATACACCGCCAGAGCTGATAATGATATCGGCTTGTTCACTGAGTTCAAGAACGCGTGCAATTTCTGAGTCTAATTTATCCGGTGCATCGCTTACATGATAGTGCGTAACGCACCGGAAACCTAAATCATCTAGCAAGCTGCAAATCATCATACGATTAGAATTGTAGATTTTACCAGCCGCCAACGGTTCGCCCGGTTCAATAACTTCATGGCCCGATGTAAGAACGAGAACACGTGGCATTGCATACACAGATACATCCGTATACCCTAAACCAGTTAAAATAGTCTGTACTGTAGAGGTTATTTCTGTCCCCTTTGGTATGACAACGGTCCCTGCGGAACATTCTTCACCACGTGGGATAATATGGCTACCCTTTTGTTGCGTACCTTGTATAGTAATTGTAGTCCCTACTTCGCCAGTTCCTTTTACTTGTTCTTGCATGATAACAGTATCGCATGTACTTGGTACAGGAGCACCGGTCATAATACGTACCGCATGGCCTCTTGCTACAGGTTTATCCCATACGACACCGGCACCAATAATACCATCCACAATATATTCATCGCGACCAGACTCATAGGCTAATGCATAGCCATCCATAGCAGATTTATGAAAAGCGGGCACATCGGTCGGTGCCAAAACATCTTCGGCCAACACACATCCTTTTGCGTCGCCAACGGCAACGGATTCGATGCTATGATGTTGTTCTCGTAAAGCTTCATTCCACAAATGAAGCGCTTCATCAACAGTAACGGCTATCATCTAAATTCCTCATCATACTTTGTATTCGACATACCAACGCTGGTAAATATTGATCTAATTCACTAACCTCTATGGTCCCTACTCGTTCTATATCACTGGATATCAGCGATTCTGTATACCCCTCTCGGGTTACCTCTACAATAGGAAATATACCTTGAGATCTCGTTTCTAGTATAGCAATATCTACAGGTAATTGCTGTACCAAATCATACAGACTAGATTGTTTTTCAGTGCGAATGCGTATGGCCGTTTCCGTTGGGCCTGCAATGGCTACGGCCGTGGCACCTGCTTTCATAGCAAGATCCGTATCAGTTCCTTCATAATCCATGTGAAAGCCATGTTTATCGCTTTTTACAACACCTACAGAGAACCCAATTCGTTCTAATTCCTTAACGAGTCGCGTTACCACCGTAGTTTTACCAGTCTTACGTTTTTCAGCGACTACGCTGATAAGTGGAACATGACGATTCGCATTAACAGCCTCTGCACGGGCCCACTTATAATCCTCTATACGATTCACATTGCGTAAATGATGACCGTAATCACCTGCATCAATGGTTACCACAGGTCCTACAATATCTAATGCATGATGCAAGGACACATCGTCTCCAGCTAAAGCAGTTTGCAATAATGGAGCAATGGATGGCTTATATATCCCCGCCATAGGCTCATAGCGTCCGCTTTCACCAACAGGCACAATCACATGCCAGTCATCGCCCTCTACTTGATAGAGCCAATCGTAATATAAATTAAAGTCCATAAATGGCATATCTACGGCTAACACCGCATAAGCATGACTCTTGCCTACGGCTAATGTGCTATATAATCCGCCTAATGGACCACTTCGAGGAACAGAATCCCGAACGATAGAAACTTTTTCTTTTTCTTTATTCGACAATGTATCGATAATGTTAGCTTGGATGGCTTGACCTAGACTTTCATCATCACCGATAGAAATGAGAATATCATTAGCATCATGTTCTAATGCATTGCGCAGCGCATGAGAAATGAGGCTTTCACCATTCGTCCAAGGCAATAAAGCCTTAGGATATCCCATGCGGGAACTTAGGCCACCGGCCAAAATAATTACGCCTAAATTAAGCACCGCGTCTCAACCCTCTTTTTACCCCTTGATAAATAAACAACAACACAACAATATTAAGAATTCCATCCGGCACCATATAAGATGCATTATAAATCATAGAGTAAATCCATGGGTTTTGACCTTGCGGCGCATAGCTAGCAAACACAACGGCACCACTTGTTACAGACGCAAACCAACGAAGCGCAATGGCAACAATAGATCCACTAATAAGACCGGTAGTATTGTCCTTAAAGTATCCGCACACACCAATAACACCATAGGCTACAAGATAGTCTAGGATGATGCTTAGATAATGGATAGATGATTTAAAACCGAGCAAGAAATGAAGTATGCCATATACAACGCCAGCTAAAATACCACGCGTACCGCCCCAGCGATAGGCAAAAATCATGAGAGGCACCATGGAAGCGGCCTTAATGGAACCGCCTTGTGGCATATGAAAAAGTGTAATAAAAGATAATACTTGTGCAATAGCAATAGCTACACCAGCTTCTGCTATCATGCGTGTCTTGGATTGTTCCATTAAAATAACCTCCTATTAATATAATGTTTAATAATGGGCTGAACATAGAGAAAATGTACAGACAAGCTACCTATAAAATTGTATAATAACTATATGAGTGTTTTTAATATTCGGAATGTGTTGAAAATTGAAAACAAATTCAGTATAATGGTACAGGTTCAATTTATTATACCTCAAAGGAGATATAGAAACTATGATTAATACAACTAACATCTTCGATTATGAAGACGTACAACTGATTCCTAATAAATGTATCGTAAACAGCCGTAGCGAATGTGATACTCATGTTAAACTAGGTAATCGTACATTTAAATTGCCTGTAGTTCCTGCAAACATGCAAACTATCATTGATGAAGAGTTAGCTGAAAAACTAGCAGAAAAAGGCTATTTCTATATCATGCATCGTTTCCAACCTGAACGCCGTCTCGACTTTGTAAAACGCATGCAAGAAAAAAACTTATATTCTTCTATTTCCATCGGCGTAAAAGAAGAAGAATTTGCATTAGTTGATGAATTAGCGAATGCTAACCTTATTCCTGATTATATCACAATCGATATCGCACATGGTCACTCTAATGCTGTTATCAATATGATTCAATATATTAAAAAGAATTTACCAACAACATTCGTTATCGCTGGTAACGTAGGTACTCCTGAAGCAGTTCGTGAACTTGAAAATGCTGGCGCCGATGCTACAAAAGTAGGCATTGGTCCTGGTAAAGTTTGTATTACGAAATTAAAAACTGGCTTTGGCACTGGTGGTTGGCAATTAGCTGCTGTACGTTGGTGTGCAAAAGCAGCTACAAAACCTATCATCGCTGACGGTGGTATCCGTGATCATGGGGACATCGCTAAATCCATCCGCTTTGGCGCTACTATGGTTATGATTGGTTCCCTATTCGCTGGTCATCAAGAATCTCCAGGGGAAGAAAAAATCGTTGACGGCCAAGCTGTAAAAGAATACTTCGGTTCCGCTTCCGAGTTCCAAAAAGGGGAACGTAAAAACGTAGAAGGCAAAAAAATCTTCATTCCTTCCAAAGGCTCTATCTTCGATACATTAATCGAAATGGAACAAGATTTACAATCTGCTATCTCCTACGCTGGTGGCACTACTTTACAAGCTATCCGCAAAGTAGACTACGTTCTTGTTAAAAACTCCATCTTCAACGGCGACCGCTAATCGGTTACTAACATACCAAGAGGGGCTACGATTCACACGAATCGTAGCCCCTCTTCTTTTTACTCAGTATCTAAACTATTCTTCTAATCCACAATCTTTACGCATTAAATGATATGCATATTTACCGATACCAGCACTAATAACTAGCAATACAGTCAATACAATGAACGCAATGGTAAGGCTTGTACCATGAGCGATGAAACCAATCAACGCAGGCCCCATCAAAATGCCCATATAACCGAGCATGGTAGATGTTGCCACAGCTTGTGTCATAGGAATAACATTTTGTTCCCCCATCGCGGAGAATAGATTTGGCACAACCATGGCTAAGGAAATACCTAATAATAAGTACGTATACATGGAAGCATGTCCAGGTAAGAATACGATGAGTGCCATAGCAATAGCACCTAGTAAGTAACCACCTACAACGACTTGCTTAGAAGTTACATGTTTACCGATTGTATTGCCAAGAAGGCGACCAATACACATAGTACCATTAAACAGCATGACGCCCATGACAGCTTCTTGAATAACAATACCTTTATCTTCAAATAAGTAAAGTGCACTCCAATCCCCTACGGCCCCCTCTACTAAATAGGATACAAAGGATAAGAGACCAAAAATGATCGCAATTGGATGAAATGACAATGGGCTTTTAGACTTTTTTACAACCTTTGCATTTGGATCACTACCAAAGGTTAACATAAATTGACTAACAAGAACCATCGCAATAAAAAGTATGATGAGAAGTCCCCAAATACTTTCATTCACAGGCAAAGATAATATTTTTAAAAGAACAAGCAATACCCCAGCACCCGCAAAACCACCAAGGCTCCAACCTCCGTGATAAGCGCCCATTAAATGTTTTTTACTTACCTTTTCCGTTAAAATAGCTTGTAAGTTGGCAGAAGCACCACTAAGGCCTACGCCAATACCAAAGAAGAATAAGGCTATTGTGGTTGTCACAATTGTAGAACACATGGTAACAATAGCAAGAGACAACATACCGATAAAACTAGCCAATAAAACGACTTTCTTACAGCCCAAGCTTTCTACAAGCTTACCGGCTATAGCCATGGATAAACAAGAACCTACACCGAGCAACAAAATCATAGAACCTAATACATCCTCACCGATGCTTAGTTTCGCTTTTAAATATGGCACAAATCCGGCCCATAAGGCGGTGTACATACCAGGAATAAAAAATGCACCAAAAGCACCACGAATATTAGATTTTGAAACAGAAACTTGTTCGCTCATCATGTCCTTTCTGGTTTCTAGAACCGTTCTGCGAAGAAAGGCCCTTTTGTATCCGCTAAACCGCGATAACATGCGTTTCTAGGGGAAACCATTTTAACTACAAGAAAATTATATTGAGAATATAGTAACCCTCTTTACACACAATGTAAAGAGGGTTCTTAAAATTTAAATTTAAATTAAAAATGTTAGGCCCATGGCAATAAAAATGGCTGGTAATAAATTAGCCAAACGAATCTTATTAGGCCAAATCATATTAATACCGACACAAAAAATTAAGATAGATCCTACATAGGATAAATTGTCGATAGCCTGCTGTGTCATGAGTGGTGCCGCCACATGCGCCAACGCCGTAATCATCCACTGCGTAATGCCTACCGGAATAAAGGAGAACAATGCGCCCTTCCCCATAGATGATGTCATTACCATAACGATAACACCATCAAGAATTCCTTTGAGTAGCAATGTTTGGTAATCTCCTGTCAATCCATCTTGAATGGAACCAAGCACACCCATCGCACCAACCGTAAACGTAAGCGATGCAGTGATAAACGCCTGAGTAAATTTAGGATCTCCGGCATTACCAGTTTTAGCTTTCACCCAATCACCAAAGACAGTAATCCATCGGTCTAAATCAATAATTTCACCAATCACAGCGCCTACCACCATGCTAATAATCATCAATAGTGGTCCCGTTGTTTGGAGTGAACCATTGACGATGACCAGCATAAATTGCATAGCTCCGCTCATCCCTAGTAACAACACGATAATACCGCACACCACCATAAGGGTCTGTTTTAAATTCTCCTTCATAAATCGGCCGCATGTGAGACCGATAATGCTACCACCGATTATGAGCCCCATGTTGATAGCCGTTCCTAACCCAATCATACTCGTATCCTTTCCTTAGTTTATGAAAGTTATTATGAACGTAGTATATCAACTATATCGATAACAATCAATATAAAATATCACAAAAGAACCGTATCTATGTTTCAGTAGATACGGTTCTATTTATATTAATCATCTATTGTCATATAAACCACAGGATTAGCCTCATTAATCTCATTAAAACAAGGGCAATCCTTACCGTGATCGTTGATGAGTCCACTGGCTTGTAAATGGGAATAGATAGTTACAGGCCCTACAAATTTGAATCCTCGCTTCTTAAGGTCTTTGCTAATACGAGTAGACAATTCATTCTTAGCAGGCACCTTTCCCTCTAGGTGACCTTCGTAAATAATGGTCTTATGATTGGTGAAAGCCCATATATATTCGCAAAAGGATCCAAACTCGTCTTGAATGCGTTGAAATGCCTGTGCATTATTGATGATGGCCTCAATCTTCTTGCGGGATTTTAACATTCCCTCTGTACTCATAATGCGCTCTATATCGGTTTCCGTATATTGAGCCATCGCATCAACATTAAAATGTTCAAAGCACTGACGTATAATGTCTCGTTTATTCAAAATGGTAAGCCAACTCAGACCGCATTGTAGGCTCTCCAAACATAAATGTTCAAATTGACGTTGGTCATCATGAATAGGACGCCCCCATTCATAATCATGATACGCCTGATACAGTGGCGTTGTAGGCCAAGAACAAGTGACTTTCATGAAGGCTCCTTTCATAATACAACCAATCTATTATAAAAAACACGCTATACATACAATAATACCCATACTCGCTAGGTTTGTAAAGAATGCCATGCATCGTATTCACTGCCCCTAATATGTAACTCATCTATTAATATTTTAAATATTTTTAAAACGAAGTAATTAAAATTCATTTACATTTCACGAAAAATGTTATATTATTTTAAATATATTTTAAATGTGTTAGACACAAACTCTTTATAACATGAGTATATATCTATCTTTCATTATATAAGAGAGTATTAAATCAACCGATAGATATATATTCATTTATGAAGAGTCTTTCACAATATAAAAATAAATTACAAATTAAGTAATATAGTTGAGGTGTAAGAGAATGAGAGCGAGAAATAAGATGTTATTGTCCGCTGTGATGATGACCATGTTATCATCCACAGTGGCTATACCTAGCACGTGGGCTATAGCAGGCGTTGGTACCAATGGCCGTATTTTTGCAGTTGGTGCGGATAGTACATTTGAAAGCACAGGCGATACAACAGCGGCTGGTGTAGGCGCATCTAATGGCGGTCAAATTCATATTGCTTCACTGGATACACCTACTCAAGATAAATTGATGAAACGCTATAAACAACCAGCTTTCATTACAGGCATGCTAGATAACAGTTCCATTCAAGTCGATGGCGGTGTTATGAACGTAAATACGGCCCCATGGGACGCACCATATCCAGTAGCATTTGCTTATAATAGTAAAATTAATCTTGGTATCGATGACGCTGGTACAGTAAAGCACAAGGTGTTCAATATGCAAGGTAATGTGCTCGTAACCGACAAAACAATGCCTCCATACCAACAACAGCAACCATCTGTGATCAATATCGGTTTAGGGTGCGCATAACAGCCCTAACCAATTTACCGGCAAGGCTGTGAACACCTTAGAGGATAAGGGCGGCGAAATCAACATGACCTTTGATGGTGGCATGTGGAGCCACGATAACATGGGTGGCTTGGAAGCATTCCAAATTAAAAGCAACGAAGCGCGCAGCAGTATCAACACACTCAAAGGCACTCGCACACGTGAAGGATTCAGCCGTATTTCTCAAGATTCCCGCAGCGACATTCACGTTAATAATTTGGACGGCCACATCAATGTCATTTACGACATGAGCGCTGGTACTGGTTTGAACTTCGCTAAACCGCCCGCTCAAAAAACAGGCCTTGATGCATCTGACATCGAAGGCGGCAACTTCATCGTAAAATCCGCTACGGCTGGCTCTGGCGTTCATGGCTATGTAACAGGCGATCATCTCGATACGTCCTCTGAAAGTAATATAAACAAGATTCTAGATAACTTGGCGCATAAATTCTATTACGAAAATTATATGAATGGTGAAAGAAACCTTTCTGGTACTGTATCCATCGCTTCTAATGGCATCGTGTCAAGCTTCCAAAAATCGTTAACAACAGATCAAAAAGAAGGTGCTATTACATGGCAAGGCACTAATGGTCAAGGTTCCTATGCGGCTCCTACTCCAACGCCGACGCCAGCTCCAACACCAGTAACTCCTGTTACTCCGGCACCTAGCCCTGTAACTCCAGTTACGCCAACACCTTCTCCTGTTACTCCGGTAACTCCAGCGCCTAGCCCGGTGACACCTGTAACTCCGGCGCCTACTCCTGTAACTCCGGTTACTCCGGTTACGCCTGTTACCCCAGCGCCTACGCCGGTAACACCAAGTCCTGTAGTAACTCCAGGTGCTTATGATACCCCTCATATGCGTGGCATTCGTTCTGCTGTGGTTGGTAATATCAACGCATGGCGTACAATGACTAATGATATGAATCGTACTAACCAATTGCAACAAGGTGCGCCAACAGGTATTTGGGCTCGTATTGGTGGCGGTAGATATAATTATTCTAACGATGGTATCAATACAGCTACTGATTACACAAGCATCCAAGGCGGTTATGATACTAAAACGAGCCGTGACTGGACCGTTGGTGGCCAAGTTTCTTACCTACGCGGTTCTGAAGATTATGTATTCAACGGTTCTGGTAAGGTGAAATCCTACGCTGTTGGCGCATATGGTTTGAAAGACCTTGGTAAGGATCAATACGTACATGTAGAATCTCAAGTAGGTCGTATCTCTAATGAATTTACAGCACATAATGAAATCGGCCAAGCTAAATCTGGCGATGTAAAATCCAATGCTTATAGCATCGGCGTTCGCTACGGCAAAACAATAAAATCCGACAATGGTTTCTATGTAGAGCCACAAGCACAATTGAACTATACACACTTCGGTGGTCGCGACTTTACAGCAGGCAATGTTTCCGTTAACCAAGCTGGCGTAAATAGCACATCCGGCAAACTCGGCCTTGAAGTAGGTAAGCAATTTGGCAATGGTAATCTATATACACGCTTGGCGGCAGGTCATGCTTTCACAGGCAATGTAAAAACTACCTATGCTAACGGTAATTCCATAAAGTTGACCGAACAAGACCTCAAAGGCACTTGGACTGAACTCGCATTCGGTGGCCGTTATGGTTTCAATACGAACAATAGCGTATACGCAGACGTTACCACTGGTCTATCTGGTGATTACCAAGCTGACTGGGGCGTAAACGCTGGATTTACTCATAAATTCTAATTTATATTACATACCGTTATATACGGCCATATAGTTGTACAACCATAGATATCTCCCCTGTATATCCCTTACATATCTATGAGAGACGCATCCTAATATATTTCCCCTTTTTATGCAATACTACTCCAATAGGATGCTACTTCCCCCCCTCTTATCGTAAGCTGTATGGCCTTATATATACACATTTAGATTCCGTCTAAATGTTTACTAACTTTCTTACTACAATGCAAAACGCCCCCTTCATTGGCAGCCTTAGATGGTTGCTGTGAAGGGGGCGTTTTGTTTTGCTAATAATTATCTTATTAAGAAATATTCGATTACTTCGTTAAATGTATACCTATATCTCTGTTTTACATTATAATGTATGTAATTATTACATCTAGAAATAAAGGAGGTGATGTTATGTGCATGTATGTCCTAATGCATAAAAATATTCCTGTGTTAACAGCAATATTAGATGATACGTTAACAGTAACCAAGGTTACTGAAATCATAGATCCAGACCACAAACCATTGAATATGATGGTCATGGACAACCAGGAAATCGCACTTAATGATTTTTTAAGATATCATGCTATACCAAGCTATAGACCTAATTTAGAAGATCTACTAGAGGCCTATCACGCATCAGATGCATTAGAATTTTCATTAAAATCATATCAACTTAATCTATCTGACCACTATTGGATGAAACCAATACACTCTAATTTAGATTGGGATACTATCAATTTTTATGACCATCCTATAATTGACACACCTTTATTCTTATCTGATTCTGATGATATTGATATTGATTTAATTACACCGAATTCATCTGTAAACGGGTCTCTACGTCAGATGTGGGTGCAACAGAACGAAGGTATTCGCCTATTAAAAGCAGGAAACTTCCTCAATCAACAACCATTTAATGAAGTGTTTGTATCAAAATTATGCAAAGAACTAAACTTTCACCATGAAGCATATGAATTAGAAACAATTACATCTGGTGAAATTGTATCTTCCTGTCCATTATTTACGAGCAGAGATATTGAATACATTCCTACATGGCACATAGCAGCACCACTTAAACGACGAGATAATAAATACCAAGCATTCTTAGAGCAGTGTACACAGTTTTCAATTCCAAATGTGAAAGCCCATTTAGATGCAACACTTGCATTAGACTATCTAACATTAAATGACGACCGTCACTACGGTAACTTTGGATTTTTACGGAATTCTACAACACTTGAGTTCCTTGGCATGGCTCCTATCTTCGATAATGGCAATACCTTATGGTACAACGAAATGACAATCAATCCACATATACCATTCCATACATACTCTTCATTACCGTTTAAATCGAAACATGATAAACAAATAAAGTATGTAACAACACCACTAACAATTCCGCAGTCATTGTCTAAAACAGCGATGGAATTGATGGATTCCATATATGCAAAAAATACAAATATTACGGAAAATCGTCTTGATATAATGAAAACATTATTTACTGAACGATTAGACATGCTAAATGCATATCTAATGAAATTAAAGTAATAAAATATTTAACAGAATAAATCTAGTATCAGAATAAAAGTAGCATTACTAACGTATAGACACAGATGGCATATGCCAATGATCTATATTATGTATAGTAATGCTGCTTTTTTGTCATCATCTCTATGCATTCTTATATCATCATTCTATACATTCTTTTAGTATCACTTACAGAGTTACACTACTCTCAAATCAATTCAATTAAAATTACAACAAAAAACGGTTTTAGAGATTTACAGAATTACACTACTCTCAAACAAGTGAGGTACAGCAATGATTTTGAAACCGGTTTTAGAGATTTACAGAATTACACTACTCTCAAACGTCTGTTGATGTTGCCCCCATAGCTGAGTAGTTTTAGAGGTTTACAGAATTACACTACTCTCAAACTCATCGCTATACCTCTGTTATTGCGTTTTCGTTTTAGAGGTTTACAGAATTACACTACTCTCAAACAATATGTTTGTTATCAACAGCAACGCCTAAGTTTTAGAGGTTTACAGAATTACACTACTCTCAAACGATAATTCGTTCTCCAATCTGTTGATTGTAGTTTTAGAGGTTTACAGAATTACACTACTCTCAAACAGTTGTTTCAATTTCAGCTTGAAGTTGTTTGTTTTAGAGGTTTACAGAATTACACTACTCTCAAACGACGGCTGAAATGGTAGAAAAGTGCACAAAGTTTTAGAGGTTTACAGAATTACACTACTCTCAAACGTTATCTATCATCATTACAATCGGCTAAAAGTTTTAGAGGTTTACAGAATTACACTACTCTCAAACATGCTGCATGACGACTCCTATAGTCGATTGGTTTTAGAGGTTTACAGAATTACACTACTCTCAAACGCATTTCCTTCCATATGGCTCTCACGTGCTGTTTTAGAGGTTTACAGAATTACACTACTCTCAAACTGTGGATGAAGATGAATTGAAAACCTTCATGTTTTAGAGGTTTACAGAATTACACTACTCTCAAACTAACTGGATTAGCTGATAAGGCTAAGATTTGTTTTAGAGGTTTACAGAATTACACTACTCTCAAACCACCAAACTATCAAGTCGTATGGTGACAAAGTTTTAGAGGTTTACAGAATTACACTACTCTCAAACGTAATACCATTATTTGTAATAAACGTATCTGTTTTAGAGGTTTACAGAATTACACTACTCTCAAACTTTGTTCCGCTAATTTGACTACTTCCGCATGTTTTAGAGGTTTACAGAATTACACTACTCTCAAACTCAATAGGTGTACAATCTTCAAATTCAATAGTTTTAGAGGTTTACAGAATTACACTACTCTCAAACCTTTATTGAACCTAAGTTTTCTAAGTTCTAGTTTTAGAGGTTTACAGAATTACACTACTCTCAAACGATAACTACGACGGGAGCGACCTTGTAACTGTTTTAGAGGTTTACAGAATTACACTACTCTCAAACTTGCCGGAGAACACCGGGTATTTATCGACTGTTTTAGAGGTTTACAGAATTACACTACTCTCAAACAAAGAGCTATTTGAAATTGCTACATGCGTCGTTTTAGAGGTTTACAGAATTACACTACTCTCAAACTACTCTATCTGTCTCCTAAATTCATACAACGTTTTAGAGGTTTACAGAATTACACTACTCTCAAACTCGTATTTATCTTGCAGTTTCCCCCAAGATGTTTTAGAGGTTTACAGAATTACACTACTCTCAAACGATATGTACTTTTGAGGAACTTTCCGCATTGTTTTAGAGGTTTACAGAATTACACTACTCTCAAACACAACGAACCAGTCGAAGTAATTGATATGAGTTTTAGAGGTTTACAGAATTACACTACTCTCAAACCCCAAATTAAATTTGAGGCTCAAGAGTAACTCGGGCTACCACCAGGT
>CAKPXN010000029.1 GCA_934202095.1 uncultured Veillonella sp. | reverse complement strand
CCTCGTATCATGATTGCGAAGATGGGCCAAGACGGTCATGACCGTGGTGCCAAAGTTATCGCTACATCCTTCGCGGATATGGGCTTTGACGTGGATATCGGACCTTTGTTCCAAACTCCAGAAGAAACCGCACAAGACGCTGTGGATAATGACGTTCACATCGTCGGGTTCAGTTCTCTTGCAGCAGGTCACAAAACATTGTTACCTCAACTTGTAGAAGAACTCAAGAAACGTGGCCGCGGAGATATTTTGGTTGCCATCGGTGGCGTAATCCCTGCTCAGGACTATGAATTCCTACGCGAACATGGCGCAGTGGCTATCTTTGGACCTGGTACAGTCTTGCCTGTAGCGGCTAAGAAATTACTAGAAACATTGATTGACCACATTCAAGACGAAGAATTCAATGGTTGATACATACCGTCCCGATTGGGTGCCAGAAGATGCTAAAAAAGATGATACCTTCGCGTGTCACGTAATGAAAGGCGTCAAAGAAATGCATGACGGCCTCTTATCTAGTTCCGCTCATCTGGCTCCGTCGGTACGTCCCGTACAGCGGCGTAAGAAATTATCTGTCGCTGATTATGTACGCGGTATCGAGCAGGGTGACCGCGTTATACTTTCACGGGCTATCACATTAGTAGAAAGTAATAATAAGGAACACTTTAAATTAGCTCAACAAGTGTTACAAGCCATATTGCCTCGTACAGGCAAGGCGTTGCGCATCGGTATTACCGGTGTGCCTGGGGCTGGTAAAAGTACATTTATCGAAGCTTTCGGGAACATGCTCATTGAAGCAGGTTACAAGGTGGCCGTACTTGCCGTAGACCCTACTAGCCAAGTTACAAAGGGTAGTATTTTGGGCGATAAGACGCGGATGGAAACGTTGACGAAACATCCAGAGGCGTATATTCGTCCATCGCCGGCTGGTGGCACACTAGGCGGTGTGGCTCGTAAAAGTAGAGAAACCATGCTGCTTTGCGAGGCTGCCGGATACGATATTATCCTTGTCGAAACCGTTGGGGTTGGGCAAAGTGAAGTTACCGTGCGTTCCATGGTCGACTTCTTTATGCTCATCGTATTAACTGGTGCCGGCGATGAACTACAAGGCATCAAAAAAGGCGTTATGGAATTGGCCGATGCCATTGTGGTCAACAAGGCGGATGGGGATAATCTCAAACGAGCTCTCATTGCTCGTAGCGATTATGATCGGATGTTACATTACATCCGCCCTGCTACGGAAAAATGGAAAACTCAAGCCTACACATGTTCTGCCGTTACAAAGGATGGCCTCGACGAATTGTGGGATGTGATCCAAGAATTTACGGAACAAGGCAAAGAAAATGGCGTATTCCTCAAACGTCGTCAAGAACAATCCCTTCGTTGGGTACGCGATATGATTGACGAACACTTGCATAACCTATTCTTTAACAATGTAGTCATTCAAGGTCGTATGGGCGAAGTCGAAGCGGCTGTCTTAGACGGAGAAATGAGTGAATCTCAAGCCGTCGAAGAACTTATTGGCGTCTTTGACAAGTCCCTAAAATAATCTCTATACATACAGGCATAGTATCTATACTGCTATCGGGTGGTAACCGATAGAAAATGATAGGTACTATGCCTTTTTTATTTCATGAAATGCATAAATATAGCTTTCATAAAAATCATATTTAGTATATAATTTAGTTATAAACGTATACTTTATGGGTTATTTTAAAAGGAGAGATTTATTTTGAATCCATTAGTAAAAAAACTGACAACAGCAGTATTGTGTGTAACTGCTCTTACATCCCCATTACTCATGAGTGGCTGTAGCTTCTCTAAGATTGCCAATGGGGTGCAACAAGGTGCTCAAAAGGCATCGCAACAGGATGTTAAAGTATTCAATAACTATATCGAAGCGATTGGCGATTTTAATAGTTGGTCCGTACGCTTTGGATATGCTATCAATCCGTCCGTTCAAAAACTAAAAGAGGGTCAACATTTAACAAGCTTCATGGCACCACACTTTGATACATTACAAGAAAAGTTGCAAGCTGCTAAAGACGCTGGCGTACCATATGATGATATGAAGGAACCTTTAGACAACGTATTAGCTGTATTAAAGGATATTGTACCAGTAGCCAAAGAATTGGATACGTACTACCAAACTAATTCATATCAAGCAGATAATTATGCTAAGGAACAACAATTAGGACCTAAATACGTTCAACTGTATGATCAATTCTATGCAGCATATAATCAGTTAGACGCGGTAGTTCACAAACACAACACGGAAAATCAACAAGAGCAATTGAAAGAACTTAAAGATTCTGGTAAGAAAAACGCAGCTGCTGTTCAAGAAGTTCATTTACGCTTAACGGCTCTATTAGATGGCTTTGAAGAAGGCAAACAAATCGATGTAAATGCAGCTAACCAAGAGTTACAAGGCATTATGGATGTGGCTGGCACCGTTACTAGTCCAGAATATAACACTGCTAAATCTCAATTAAATACAACTATCGGTAGAATTCGTACATTCTTAGGTGATCAAACAAATGATCATTATAATGATATGATTGAATCCTACAATCGCTTCATTGGCAGTATGAATCGTTTGGATATTAACAAACTTGATAAATAATATCTAGCCATGTACATATAAGGGCTACATCAATAGCATGTCTATTGATGTAGCCCTTTTTGTGCATTTTCTCATAATAGTTTTAGTTTTTTCAATTCGTATACAGCGACTGGTATATTTTTACTCATCTATCGTATGCCTTATATGTTTTGATGTATAAAAACGTGTTATAATTATAAGATAAGAGCCTAAATGGGTGTAGGTTTTTGGAGGTTAGTATGAGTAGTATTACACATTTGTTCGCAGCCGGTGGGTTCGTCATGTATCCACTCGTTATTTTTCTCGTCGTTACGCTGATGATAGGCATTGAGCGTTTTTTGCTATACCGCAAGTTTCGCAAGGACATGCGCCAATTTACTGCTGTTCTAAATAATCATCCAGGCTGGATTATGTTGCCTACCGTATTGGAACGAGATACACAAAACTTAGGCAATCTTTTCGCGAAGGCATTGCGTAATGCTAAAAATTATAATGGCTTAGAAAACCGTTTACAAGACTTGGTGGGCTATACAGATGAACGATTGAAACGAGGCCTAGGTTGGCTTAGTATGATTGTTACGATGGCGCCATTGCTCGGCTTACTCGGTACCGTTCTCGGTATGATTCGCGCCTTTGCCGTTGTAGGCGGCGATATTGGGGCACCTACCGTTATTACGGGCGGTGTATCCGAAGCCTTGGTGGCAACGGCGACAGGTCTTACGGTGGCCATTATTGCCCTTGGCTTTCACAGTTACTGTGCTGCAAAGGTAAATGATTTTGTCGTAGCCTTAGAACACGAATGTGGTAGCATCCTCGATGCGTACAATGAGGAACATGACCTATGAGACGCCGCACATTAGGAGTAAAAAAAGAACCGACCATCATGATCATCCCTATGATCGATATCGTATTTTTCCTCTTGGTGTTTTTCATGGTCGGCACCTTATACATGAATACGGAACAACAAATTCCGTTAAATTTACCATCCACATCGACTTCGACGGCTAAATCTATTGAACCAATCATCATTACTCTTACTACATCGCATAAGCTCTATATCGATAACCGCGAAATTTCTGCAGATAATCTCTCCCAAGAGGTACAGGATATCGTACGGACCACGCCGCGGCAGGCATTCGTCATTCGCGCGTCCAAGGATGTGTATTATAACGAGGTTATTGCCCTTCTCGATATGCTGAAAGTAAACGGCGCTAAGTACATTAGTGTCGCTACGGATCGGAAGTGATTCTATGTTTGAATCGCATTATTTTCGACCGTTTTTGATATCTCTGTGTATTAGTATCCTCATCATAACAGGCATGGGGCTTTCACTAAAGGGCATGGGCGGTACAGGTGCGGGGCAAGAGGCCGCGGAGATTAGCTTTGATCTGGCTGATGCTGGTGAAAGCGAACACGCCGAGGATCATCCGACGGTGGCTCCACCACCAGAGGAATCAAAACCGCCTACTGACGCACCTGCATCGGTAGCTCAGAAACAAGAAACAAAACCTCCTGTAAACACTGTAGAACCCCAGAAAAAGATTGATACGGAACAACCAGAACCGGCTATAAAACGTGAATGGGCGGTTCCAAAGGGCATAGAATCAGAAGCCGCTGGTAGTGAAACTAGTGTTGTAACCCATCAAAAACAGGAACAACAAAAGAAATTAGTTGGCAATGACGTATCGACGGATCCGAATGCTCAAGGCAATGGTCTTGATAATACAGATAAAGATTTATCATTTTTTGCGGACGCTCTCAACTTGCTGACGCCGGGCCAACGAGCGTGGCTAGAACAATCGGATATTAACCCTACGGAATATTTGCGCCAAGTGAAGGAACAAGGCAAGGCATCATCCGTACATGGCGAAGCCGTTGTGCGCGTTAACTTTGATGCTAACGGTAATGTGATTGTCGGCGTTAATACACCTCGTATCGTAGAGGATTCCATTCCTCCAGACGTGCGAGACGAAGCCATACGTATCATCAAAAATAGCGGTAGCATTGTCAATAAACGTGGACAAGTCGTATCCCTAGCTATCCCTGTTGTACTAGGCCAATAAAGAGGCATACCTCACATACAAGAACGTATGTAAGATATGCCTCTTTTGTTTGGCTGCATGCGATGTTATGAGTGCGTTATTCGACAATGTACTATTTTATGAGCTCGTTGTCGAACTACTTATTTTTTAACGCTGTTTTCGTACTATTGAATACGGCATAGTAAATGATGATGCCACCGATGAACAAGGTCACTTGCATTTGCGTAGTATATTGATCTACGCGCCACAACGCAAAAGCGTAGAAGAACATCGTAATGAGCATGATCAAGAATGATATGATGCGACGCACATTCGTGTGCACTACATCAGATGTGGTGATGCGGTTTCTGTTGAAAGCCACGTATACAAGGGATACTAAGATGTCTATTATGTATACGCCTAAAATCCAGTTAATGGGCATATCGTTGAATACGAACAGACCTAAAACGACAAAACTGATGAGAAAAAATAATTTCATCAACGTGCCCGCTGTTTGGGATTCTTTCGGTTGTTGTACCCGTTCTTTGTGTTGTTTTTTTGCCATGATGTGCTCCTATATGTGTATTATTAGTATGTTGATACGATATATAACTTATTTATACATTACTATTATAATAATAAATCACAAATCAATCTATACAAAAAATAGAAATGGTGAATTGGAGATACTATCTCGCAGTGCCTATGAGATATGGATATATCAATAAATTTTGTCTTATCTAAAAACCGAACATTAAGAAATACTAATATATATATTATTCGGAAAATTACATAAGATTTATTGAACCGATCTTTCACATATGGTACAATTATTATATAAAAAATCTAGCTTTCACCATGCAAAGGAGACATCATGATACCACGTTATACACGAGAAGAAATGGGCCATATTTGGAGCGAACGCAACGAGTTCGACACAATGTTATTGGTTGAAACATTGGCATCTGAAGCGCAAGCTGAGCTTGGCGTGATTCCGAAGGAAGCGGCAAAAATCATTCGGGAAAAAGGCAATTTTGATGTTGAAAGAATTCACGAAATCGAACGTGAAACAAATCATGACATCATTTCCTTTGTGACTGCTGTGGGCGAATATGTAGGTCCAGAAGCGGCAAAATACATTCATCTTGGCTTGACATCCACAGACGTTAAGGATACGGCACTTGGCTATATGATGAAACAATCTTGCGATATTTTGATCGAAGATTTGAAACAATTACACGCTGTATTGCGCCGCCGTGCTGCAGAATTCAAACATACGCCTATGATTGGTCGTACTCATGGTATTCACGGCGAACCTACTACATTCGGGTTGAAACTTTGCCTTTGGATGGCAGAGGTAGAACGCGATATCGAACGCATGGAACATGCTCGTAAAAGCGTTGCTGTTGGTAAATTGTCCGGTGCTGTTGGCACATACTCCAACATCGACCCATTCGTAGAACAATACGTATGTGAAAAACTAGGCCTTGAACCTGTTAAAATCGCAACCCAAGTAGTACAACGTGACCGTCACGCTGAACTATTGTCCACAATCGCCGTTGTAGGCGGTACATTGGATAAAATCGCTTTGGAAATCCGTCATTTGCAACGTACCGAAGTACGCGAAGCCGAAGAATACTTTAGCCCTAAACAAAAGGGTTCTTCCGCTATGCCTCATAAACGCAATCCTATCACTTGTGAAAGAATTTGCGGTATGGCTCGCTTATTGCGTGGTTACGCACAATCTGCGTACGAAGACCAAGCTTTGTGGCACGAACGCGATATCTCCCATAGCTCTGTAGAACGCGTTATCTTACCAGATGCAACAATCGCGTTGAACTACATGCTTCACCTTACAATCCGTACCATCGATAAATTGTTAGTATACCCTGAAACAATGCTTAAAAACCTTAATCTTACAGGTGGCCTTGTATTCAGCCAAACAATTTTGACACACCTCGTAGACAAAGGTGCCGTACGTGATGAAGCATACCGTTGGGTACAAAAACACGCTATGGAACGCTGGCTTGAAGGCAAAGACTTCGCTACAGGTCTAAAATCCGATGAAAACATCAAAAAATACATGACCGACGAAGAAATCGATGCATGCTTCGATCCATATAAACTATTGAAACACGTAGATACAATAATGGCTCGTTTCGGCCTATAATTCTACCGGTACAGGACGGGCACCCTCCTCAAAGCCTCCACCGCCTTAATCTGTCCCCTTCGGGGACAGGGCAAAGTCGTTTTGAGAAGGGTACCCGTCCTTTTTACTATAATTCTATGCCGAAAACGAGCCATAGGGCGGAGGAAAAAAGCCGACACGCTATCGCGCTAAAGCGGGACCCGAAGTCGTTTTGAGAAAGGTATCCGTCCTTTTTGCTATAAGTTCTATGCCGAAACGGGACATTGGGACAGACAGGGCAAAGTCGTTTTGAGAAGGGTACCCGTCCTTTTCGCTATAGATTCTATGCCGAGTTTTTTATTTACAGCAAGTGCCGTATTTTCTTATGGTGCTTCATAATTATTGTTAGTTAGAAAGGTGATAGGCTAAGTAAAAAAACGACTTTGTGTTTCGCCCTAGTGTGCATTTTGTTATGGCGCTTTTCGTTTAGCATGCTTACCATTGATATAAGGGCGAAAACGTTTTGAATGATGGATGATGAGGGTTCAAAAAACGACTTTGGCCCTGCGAAGCCCGAAAGGGCGAAGCAGACCCGGCCGGTGGAGTTTTTTGGAGCCTCATCATCCATAGCTATAGTTGTTGATTTATTTCAATAAAAGGAGGATACATGAAAAGCACCATAAGAAAATACGCACCGCCTATCTTTCATTGCATTAACGATTTCGGACAAGGTTCTCTTGCCGCGTTGATACCGTTTTTTATTGCTAATTTTAATCTCAATTATTATCAATCGGCGGCGATTATTTTCTGTAATACTATTGTGGCGTCGATTGCGCAACCTGTGCTTGGGTATGTGGCTGATCGGTGGCGTGTGCCGTGGTTTATTCCTGTTGGCTTTGCGGTGACGCTCGTATCGATTAGTGCTATTGCTCTGGCTACGAGCTATGAAATGATACTTGCGTTGGCCCTTATTTCTGGGATCGGGGCGGCTTTGTTCCATCCGGAGGCAGCTCTTCTTGTAAATCGCACACAATCCCATGAAATTGGCAATGCCATGGGGCGATTTGCGGTTGGTGGTAGTGCTGGATTTGCCTTAGGACCTCTCATCGCTGGTGGCGTTTATGTCTTTGGTGGTCAATTCCTCTGGGTGTTTACGGCTATTGCTGCGCTTGGTGTGTTGCTGTACCTATATGCTTTCACAGGTCATACGACTGAGGCCGAAGATGTGCGTGAATGTGAAAGCCAAACACAAGTCACAAATACAGGCATAAACGATTGGGTGAGTTTTACGAAGCTATTTTTCGTCATTGCATCTCGATCAATTTTGTTCTCCGTATTATCAATTTTTATTCCGATTTTATACATTACCGTTATCAATGGCGAAGCCGGTGCCTCAAGCTTGGCCCTTACCATGTACTTTGCGATGGGCGCAGTCCTCACCTATATGGGTGGTGCACTATCTGATAAGCTAGGTTTCCTTAAAACAGTACGGCTAGGTAATATCATATTTTTACCGTCCGTATTAGTGTTTATCTTCGTACCCAATATGTGGGGATTCTTTGGTGCTATGATACCAATGGCCTTCGGCGTATTCTCGCAATATGGTCCTATTACCGTTTTGGGTCAAAAATACCTTGCTAAAAATGCAGGTTTTGCATCAGGCATTACATTGGGTCTTGGCATTACATTAGGAGGCCTTGTAGCACCATATATTGGACATTTAGCAGATATTTACGATGTGCAAACTGCGTTGATGACCTTGATACCTGTTGGTGCAGTAGGTTTATTAGTGAGCTTCTGGTTGAAAGAACCTAAATAAAATAATTGTTATACAGTACAGGCTTGTGCTAATACTTGGGGCGTATATATACACGTCTTTAAAATTAGAACAGGCCTGTTCTAATTTGTAAGGGCACATATATAGGCGTGTTTAGATTAAACTCTTCATTTAGTCTTTCCGTGCTTTGCTATTATGTTGTATAATAACTATGGATTAATTTGACTTTCACAATTGGAGGACATAGATATGGCAACAAGTATGGTTATCGGCACTCAATGGGGTGACGAGGGTAAAGGTAAAATCGTTGACTGGATTGCGGAACGTGCAGACGTTGTAGTGCGCAGCCAAGGCGGTAATAATGCAGGTCACACTGTTGTGGTAGATGACAAAGTATTTGCGCTTCGTTTATTGCCAAGTGGTATTTTGTACGATGATAAACAAAATATCGTTGGTACAGGCGTTGTTATTGACCCTAAGGTGTTGTTACAAGAAATCGAAGGTCTTGAAAAACAAGGTAAATCTGCAAAATCCCTTCATATTTCTGACCGTGCTCATGTCATTATGCCTTACCATATTGCTCTTGATATGGCCGAAGAAGCATCCAAAGGTGATGCTAAAATCGGTACTACTAAAAACGGTATCGGCCCTTGCTACGCTGATAAGGTAAACCGTATCGGCATCCGTATTTGCGACTTGTACGACATGGAAACTTTCAAACAAAAATTGGCGTACAATGTTGAGTTTAAAAACAAAATGCTTACTAAGGTATACGATGCTGAACCTGTTAATTACGATGAAATCTTAGCGGATTACATCAAATATGCAGAGGCTTTGAAACCTTATGTAACTGACACAAATAATGCTGTGTTGAAAGCGATTAAAGAGGACAAAAAGGTATTGTTCGAAGGTGCGCAAGCAACTATGCTCGACCTTGATCATGGTACATACCCATTCGTAACATCTTCCCATCCAATCGCTGGTGGTGCTTCCACAGGCGCTGGTGTAGGCCCTAACTATTTGAAAAATATTTTCGGCGTTGTGAAAGCTTATGCTACACGCGTTGGTGCAGGCCCATTCCCTACAGAACAACTTAATGAAATTGGTGAAGAACTTCGTACACTTGGTCATGAGTTCGGTACTGTAACAGGTCGTCCTCGCCGTACTGGTTGGTTGGACCTTATGGTTGTAAAATACGCAGCAGGTCTTAGCAGCCTTGATTATTTGGCTATTACACGTTTGGACATTCTTGATTCTTTCAAAGAATTGAAAATCTGTGTAGGTTACAAATTGAACGGTAAAAACGTTGAAGGTTTCCCTGCTAGCTTGAAAGATCTTGAAGCATGTGAACCTGTATACGAAACATTGCCAGGTTGGGAAACAGACATTTCCGGCATCCGTTCCTATGATGAATTGCCTGAAAATGCTCGCAAATACGTAGAACGCATTGCAGAGGTAACAGGCGTGCCTTTGGGTATCGTATCTGTTGGTCCTAATCGTAACCAAACAATCGACCTTGTTAACGTATTTTAATTAGCATTTCGGTACATCGGGTAACATATCGCTAAAATAATAAGCGGAGATTCTCAATATAGAGTCTCCGCTTTTATGCGTATTTTTGGCCTCATAAATGAATTTGATTAGTCAATTAAAATATTTTAATGAGAATAAAAAGAAAAAAATAGATTTAGATATAAAAATAGTATATAATAGTATAAAAGTAGATTGATAATTTTTGATGTATATTGAGGAGTTTTCTTATGGTTGAAGTTTCTTATGAACGTTTAGCAACGATTTTTAAAGCGCTCAGTGATGAAACAAGATTACATATTATAGATATGTTGTCCTGTAATGAGTTGTGTGCAGCAGATATTTTGGCAAGCTTTAATTTGTCTCAATCCACATTAAGCTACCATATGAAAATCTTAATTGATGCTGGCGTTGTAAATTCTCAACGTAATGGCCTTTGGACTCGTTATTCCATCAATGAAGAAACATTTGGTGACATTTTGGAAATCATTCCGCAATTGTACAAAACAAAAGACGAATGTATTTGTGCACAAATCAAATACTGCCGTCTTGATGAACACGAAAAAGACGCGTAATCATGAGACGCTGGATTATGCATGTTGATATGGATGCTTTCTTTGCATCCGTAGAACAACTGGATCATCCTGAATACAAAGGCCACCCCGTTATCGTGGGTGGTCTTTCTTCGCGTGGCGTTGTAGCCACCGCATCCTATGAGGCTCGAAAGTTTGGCGTTCATTCGGCTATGCCCATTTCGCGGGCCAAAAAGCTTTGTCCTCATGGTATTTACGTGTACCCAAATATGGCTCGTTATAAGGAAATTTCTCACATCATCCACAAGGTGATGGAGGAATTTACACCTATCATTGAGCCCTTATCTTTGGATGAAGCTTTCTTGGATGTTACGGGTATTACCCATAAATTCACAGGTCCCAAGGCTTTGGGCCGTGCCATTAAGGATCGTGTGTTTGAGGAAACGGGGCTCATCATTTCGGCGGGCCTGGCTCCGAATAAATTCCTTGCTAAATTGGCATCCGACTTAGATAAGCCGGATGGTCTTGTAGTTATTCCGTATGGTAAGGAATGTGAAAGCCTCGCCAATTTGCCCATAAAACGCATATGGGGCGTAGGTCCTAGCACGGAACGTCGCCTTAAGGACGGTGGATTTACCTTGATTAAGGATGTGCAGGCCTTGCCGGATGAGAAACCTCTAGTGCCTTATGTGGGTAATCAGGCACATCGCATTTGGGAATTGGCACGAGGCATTGATGAACGGCCTGTAGAACCGGATCGCCAAATTCAGTCTGTTGGTAATGAGGAGACCTATGAAAGCGATATAGAGGATCCGGCTGTTATCGACTTAGAACTTCATTACTTTGCCAATCGCGTAGCCAAACGATTGCGTAAATATGGTTTGATGGGCCATACCGTATCCATTAAGGTGCGTTACAACGACTTTAAAACCGTATCTCGCCAAAAACGGCTCGACTCCGCTACGGACCAGGAACGTATTATCTATGACACATCTGTATTGTTGTGGAACAAGCTCATGCGCACCGCACCATTGCCTCAATTTGATACCTCTGTTCTCAATATGCCAATTAAGCCCATTCGTCTTTTGGGTGTAACGGTCAGTGGACTTTCAACAGAAGGCATTGTACAAGATGATTTATTCTCCATCGGAACGGATGAGAAAGATGAGAAGCTTTCAACAGTGCTAGATTCGTTAGCCTCTAAATTTGGCGAAGGGGCTATCATGAGTGGCGCTCTTTGGCGTCGCGCGCACGGCGATGGGGGAGAACGGCGAAAACGGTCGGAATTAAAGGCCGAAATTGATTTAGAGAATGAAGAATAAAAAATCTTTCATGAATAGAAACATTCATGATACAATGTAGCTATACAGAAATGTGTATACGCAAGAAACTATCTGCAAGAGAGGTATAAATATGAGTATATTTCGTGTGGCCATTCATTATGGCGTAAACAGCAATGGTTTTTTATCTTACGATACTGATACAAAAACCGTAACGGTGGATCTACCGGAACAAGAATGGGTTGACAAGGTGCGTGCATACTTAAACGAAGAACGTGCTATTGAGAATGCAACAGGTCTCGATACATATGAACGTGTACAAGTAAAACCTTTAGACTCTTTGGATAACTTTAAACTAGCTCTTACACGCATGTGGGAAGCCATCGACGTACAAGTCGATTGGAGCCGCCCAGCGTAATGACAATGATACCCCTTTATGGCTGTGGTGATGCTATAAAGGGGTTCTCTTATTGTGGTTATAGTTGTTGTGAGATAATAAATCTATACTATGTTATGGCATAACAAAATTAAGGAACTAAATATATGAAAAAGATATTGATACCTATAGGGTTACTCATTGCATTAATCATTGGCGTTATAATGTCTTTCTCCAAAGGTTCTGCTGAAAGTCCTTCCTTTATGCGTGAAGTGTTACCCAAACAGGACGGATTTGCCTCCGCAGGTAATGGCACTACTGGTGGCTCTAATGCTACAGAGCAGAATGTATTTAAAGTGACGAATAAAAAAGAATTTGTAGCTGCTCTTAAGGATAGGAAAAATACGGCACCTAAGATTGTACTAGTGTATGGCACCATAGATTTTGACACTGATGATACTGGTAAATCGCTGACGATGAAAGATTACATGGCCGATGGTTATGACTTTCAACAATATATAGAAACTCATAAGCCACATAGCACAGCGCCTAAGAGCTTGAAAGATGAGCAGGAAGAAAAGCGCAAGGCGTCGCAAAAGAATCAAAGCCAGTCTATTACGGTTCATGTACCGGCCAATACAAGTATCATTGGCATGGATAATGCGAAATTAAAGGGCGTAGATTTAGTCCTTGATGAAGATAATATTATCATACGAAATATACAATTTGAATCACCATATGATTATTTTCCTGCTTGGGACCCTAAGGATGGACCAGAAGGGAACTGGAATTCTCAGTATGACAGTCTTTCCATAAAAGGTGGTACTCACATTTGGATTGATCATTGCTCGTTCCAAGATGCGCCTGAAACGGTAGAAACATACTTTGGCCGTAAATACGAGCATAGGGATGGATTACTGGATATTACCAACCAAGCGGACTATATAACCGTATCTTACTCTAAGTTCGAGAATCATAATAAAACCATGTTAATTGGCAATAGTGATTCAAACGTAGCAGACGAAGGCAAATTACATGTGACGTTACATCATAATTATTTCCATAATGTAGTACAACGTACACCAAGAGTACGGTTTGGACAGATTCATATGTATAACAATTACTTTGCATCAGATACTACAAATAGTGAATACAAGTATGCTTACTCACTAGGCGTCGGAAAACAATCGCAAATCTATGCTGAAAATAATGTGGCGGACATAGCAGGTAAAGACTATACATCATTTGTGAAAGTATTTGGAGGAAAACAACTTACCACCGTTAATAACATGTTTAACGGAAAAGTTATTGAAACATTTAACGATACGTTAACACCTGTAGATTGGAAACCTGAACTGTTTACTACAATAGATCCTGTGAATGAAGTAAAAGAAAAGGTTTTGCATAATGCAGGGCCTATTATGAGATTAACGGATTATTGAGGATATAGTATAATAATCTTACAAATGTACTAAGTTTACCAAAGATTGGAGGTGGAAAGATGTGTCAAGTTAGTTTAAATGAAGCTCAACATGAGTTAAATAGCCTTATACAGAAACTTAAAACTGGAGAAGAAAGTGCTGTGTATATAGTCCGTGATGATAATACCGTTGCAAAATTAACTTTGTCAGAAGGTAATAGTACATCCGTAAAGAGATTGGGAATAGGAAAAGGGAGGATAATAGATCCTCCAAATTTTGATCAATTGGATAAAGACGTACAAGATATGTTTGGAGAAGCAATCTGAACCTTGCGTATATATAGTTTAATTAGAAATGCCGTATCATATTTCTTAAGTGAAATGTGATACGGCATTTGTCGTGAGGAGTATATTAAATATTACTCATCAAATTTTTTATTTGTTAGGTCCTGATACATGAGCTTAGCAATTTCATATTGTGGGTCGCCAGCTTGTAATTGGTGTGACGGTAGTTTAAATACAGCCTCAGCTCTTTCCTCTTTCTTGATATCGATACCCTTTACATCTTCGGAACGACTTATGGAAATGGTATGTGTTGTTGGATTAATGAAATACGCATTTACATCGATGCTGAAAGCTTTATTTTCGTCTTTTCTCATGATTACACGTAGTATCATAGCTGAAATAGCGGTAGTACCATCCTTTTCGCCTAATAGTTGCTTGGATGTGTAGTCTACATAATCTGCATAGACGTAAATATCACCTGGTTTTGCCCGGTCATAATCTTGTGTATAAGCCTCTACTAAACGCAAATCAAGTTGTCTGCCGAATGGTCTAGAGAACATTTCACTTTGTAATACGCGTGTTTCGCTTACAGGTGGATAGGACGGTATTGGTGTTAAACCTTTTAGCATATCTGTGCGTGTTTCGTCTTTTCTTTTAGCCTGACGTTCTGCAGTGACCTTGTCTAAGCGTTTACGCTCCTTTAACATGGCCTTTTCTTGTTCTTCTTTAGTTTTGTAAGTTTTTACGGATATAACACGGTTACCAGACATAGTCACCGTTGAATAGATGGGCTTATCTTTAGTAGGTTTTCTCTTAGAAGCATCGAGTGTAGATTGCACCATAGCCGGTGTTGCACTTTCGATAGATTTTTTTAACTCTGGAATATTAGAATAATCCATCTCGACCACTGCAGCATCTGTACTTTCAGTTTGCTGTACTGGTGCTATCCCATATGCAGATGATATAGCTAATACAGCTAATAGTGAACTGGTAATAATTGATCGTTTACATAGTTTCATTGCATATACCTCTTTTTGTAAGAACTCTCTAATACTATCAACAGCTGTATTATAGCATAGTTCTTGCATAGATAGATTTAAAAACGATATAATAAAGTATACATGCGTCTATAGCTCAGTAGGATAGAGCAGCAGTTTCCTAAACTGCGTGTCACTGGTTCGATTCCGGTTAGGCGCACCAGTATAATAGAAGCGGTATAAGGTATGTATACACCTTATACCGCCTTTTTACTTGCTATAAACGTTGAGTGAGCAGGATTTTTATATGCTGATATGGAATTTATTAATATAGTTTGATTATACGTATTTCTATTCACGGGCTAGTTACGTCAATATTAGAGTTATTGTAGAGGAGCTGAAAATATGGTCCTAGAAAATAAAAACTCTTTATATTTAAATGGCGCCTTATTTCTTTCTACGATGGGTAGTACCGCGACAACGCTTGGTTTTATAACGTATATTTTTAATACGACTCATAGTGCTTTTAATACAGGCGCTATTACTATAGCTACATTATTAGTTGGCATGGTATTAGGTCCGTTTTTAGGGGTTTTAGTAAAAGAAAAGGGCCTCATGTGGTCCATGGTAGTTCCTGAAATTCTTTCCGGGGTGATATTATCGATTTTTATTCTTATGGATAATATTTATTTAGTCTATATCATAGCGTTTCTTATAGGATTTAATAATAAGATTTTAGGGATTGCTCGACTTTCGTTTGTACCTAATATTACTAATGATTTAGTCAAGTTCAATGCTTTACTACGAGCTATTAATCGTTGTGCAATGATAAGTGGATCTTTATTATTTAGTATTATTATTAATTACTCTTTGACCCTGGTATTTGTCATTGATGCTATTACATACATTCTATCAGCATATTTACTTTACCGATTAAATAAAAGTGTAGTAGTACCAATTATTGTTGAGGTTCAAAAGACTGTTAAAGAGCGCATATATGATAAAACTAAACTTTTAGTAAAGGGGTATAAGTTATTATTTTTAAATAAAAAGATAAATTTTATTGTGTACTTAGGCATACTAACTAGATTATTTTATATGTGTATTCCTATTATATTATTGATTTTTATTAAGGATACATTACATTTATCTGACAGTGAGTATGGTTATACACAAACTATATCTAGATTCGCTTCCTTTATGGTTTTTGGATTGTTAGCTAAATACCTTACTATAAACTTGACTAAATCCTTTAAACCCTTGTTATTCTCTCTTTTCGCCCTATATGGAATTAGTATTTGGGGGATAGGTTATGTAACAAGCATTGAGAACCTTTATATCGTTTATAGCTTATCAGAAGTATTGCTCTTTACAGCTGTTGTTTTAGTTCATGCATATATACAGTCCGTATTTTCTCAGGATGAATTAACATTAGCAAGTGGTTCTGTTAGCACAGGATTTTCTATTGGATCCATCTTATCGATTACTATATTTACAAACTTAGCTAATGTAATACCAATACATGATATATTTTATATATGTGGTTTAGGTATAGTAGTAAGTACAGTTTTTATAATGAGCATAAACAAATTTTCGTGTCAAAATCAGTGTATTTAGTGGAGCGTCTATATGAGTTTTTACAATTGGATCCAAGAAAAACTTTTCGATAACTACGAAGAATGGCGTTTGAAGAGCCCCGATTATAATGGGAACGGTTTTAACATAGTCGGAATAGATAACACCTTAAAGGCCATGCATGATGGATTTTTTATGTATATAGAATTGTATCCACCTCATGCCATCGATGGTTGCACTGCCATGAAAGCGCGTGTAGGAAAAACACCGGATACAGTAGATATATACTTAGATATCGATAATAAAACCTATCGTATGTCTGATGTAAGTTATCCTGATGCGGTACAGATATTGCGGGCTTTTGTGAAAAAACGTCGTTTGCCTGACCGTAGTTTGTTTGTAGAAACAGTAAAAATAGATGTTAAACAAATTAAGTCAACCTTTGCAGAGTTAGTCACGCTATTACTTGGCGATGCAAAACAAGCTAAATCTTTCATGGCTAAGGTAAAGCTAACATCCATAGACGATATAGAAGATGATTGGTGGAATCTCTATGAAACATTGTTGTCTAAGGGCCGTGTTGTAGAACTATCTTTGAAGATTGAATTAGAGGACTTTTTGTGTGGTGTGCAGAAGTTAATCACTGATAAGAATCTAGTTATTGATACCGCGGCATTAGATGAAGCTCAATGTATTATGGACTGGTGTACACATATTAATGCTACATGGAAAACGCATAAGTTAGTAGGCATGGATGTTGGCACAGATACCTTTGTGCTCATGGTGCTTTCAAATGAGGAATTCGAAATAGCCCAAGAACTAGCAAAAGAACTATTACATAGAATCGATGTAGCTGAACGCTTGTGATATAACCAGTTTACACCGTATAAATGTGATGAATAGGAGAGAGTCATATGAGCTTTTACAATTGGATTCAAGAAAAGCTATTTGATAATTACGAAGAATGGCACATGAAGAGCCCTGATTATAATCGAAACGGTTTTAATATAGTCGGAATAGATAATACCTTACAGGCCATGCATGATGGATTTTTCATGTATATAGAATTGTACCCACCTCATGCCATCGATGGTTGTACAGCCATGAAAGCACGTGTAGGTAAAACGCAGGATGCAGTAGATTTATTCTTAGATATAGATGGCAAGACCTATCGTATGGCTGATGTAAGTTATCCTGACGCAGTGAAGATGATGCGGGCTTTTATGAAAAAACGCAGAGTACCTGACTATAGTTTGTGTGTAGAAGCAGTGTATCTAGATATTGATCAGATGCGATCTACATTTACAGAATTAGCAACGTTGTTGCTAGGCGATGCAAAACAAGCTAAATCGTTTATGACCAAGGTAAAGTTGAGCTCCCTGGAAGAATTGGAAGATAGCTGGTGGAACTTCTATGAGGAACTACTCTCTAAAGAATATGCCGTAGAGTTAGACTGTAAATGTGAACTAGAGGATTTTATTTATCATGTACAGAAGTTAATACGTAATAAGTCTTTAGATACTAGAGAAAATCTAACTATTGATACAGCAGCATTAGATGAA
>CAKPXN010000028.1 GCA_934202095.1 uncultured Veillonella sp. | reverse complement strand
AAGACGGCACATTGGCTGCAACAATTGCTCAACAACCAGACCAAATGGGTAAAATCGCTATCGATACAGCTCAAAAAATTATTAAAGGCGAAGCTGTAGAAGCTAAAATCCCTGTAGATCTTAAAGTTGTTACAAAATAATTAAACATAGAAACTGGGTACAGAAAAAGAGTCGCACCATATGGAGCGACTCTTTTTAATTGCTAAATTATAGAATATTAGGAGATAGGGACTCGAATACATCCCCTTCTACAAAATAGAACAGGCCTGTTCTATTTTGTAGGAACCCTATATATCCTTTCTGTAAATTAGTACAGGCCTGTTCTATTTTTTAATCCCCCTATATATTTTAAACCTAAACAATATAAACTATCTTTCTTTAGGCTTCCGCGCAAGAAATATTTTAAAAAGCGCAATAAATTTGGGTAAATACGTTTGGTCTAAGCTTTCAATAGTCATCTTACACTCGTAATTATACTCACATATAACAACATTGATATTAAGACCACCTTTGGAATCTAATGTAAATATAAGTTTATTACCACCGTTACTCAGATACTGACGAAAACTAGCTTTCCCTTTACATGTCTGATTCATACCGACGAGCTCAGTATATCCTCTATGTATCCCCCACCAGTCACCGGTATCAATGATAGCTGAACAACAGTGATTTCCTTGTTTGATATAAATACCAAAGGCACCAAAAGGAGATAGTTGTGTATCCATATCAAATGATATTATTAAATTAGGTTCATTTACAATTTCATACATTATTACTCTCCATAAACAACTTAATATTTTTTATTATAACATCCAATTTAATAACTAATTAGCTAAGATGATTTGATTAATAACTATATTAATTATATAGACTTTTCCGTATGCTATAATGAGCATATATAAAACTCAAAGGGAAGGAGGATTCGCATGGAATACGTATTACTCAACAAAAACGCCCCTATATTGCAGTTTCGCATCGAGAGACACGAAGAAGTTGTCAATCTAACCACATTGGTTCGCATGGATATTTCTGATTTAACAATCATAGATAATGCGTCATTACCAATAAATATGCAACCTACCATAAAAGGACTAAAAAATTGGTTATTACAACGTAAGATTCCAAATAATCGTGCATTTGTTGAGAATTTATTAGATGCCATTTCAGACACAGAGAATCCATATCGATATTTAGATGTAACCTATGGTTTATCCTTAAATGATACATTCTGGGTCAAGCCGGTCCATTCCACAGTTTCATGGTCAGATGTTAATTTATACGATAATCCATTTAGTGAAATTGTAGCAGGCATTGCTTTCACCGGCGAAGATAGTCATATACAAGGTATTGTGACGACCCCAGAATACACGACAAACGGCATGCTCCGTAAGTGTTGGCATCGTGAAAATGATGTCATTTATTTATATAAAGGTTCAACACCTCGCTATGCCAATGGAGGGCTTGAGGCACTCAGTGAAGTATATGCTAGCCAGATTGCGACCGCTATGGGCCTGAAACATGCGGAATATAAACTCACTACATTCCATGATCAACTAGTCAGTGCTTGTCCTCTATTCACGTCAGAACAGATTGGATATATGCCTATATCTGGGCTCTTAGATGACGCGATGTCTCGGGATGAACTCATGTTGTATGATAAGCAGCACGATATCGCTAGCCTATACGGTATTATGCCATTTTCCAATATGATGGTGTTTGATGCACTCATTCATAATACTGACCGACATCTCAACAATTTTGGTGTTCTCATTGATAATGAAAGCAATCGTATCCTGGGTCCAGCCCCTCTCTTTGATCATGGCAATTCATTATTCTACAATATAACTGACGATGAATACTCAGATTTAAATGCTGTAAAAGATATGAGTTTCTGGGGACTCTCCTTTGATACATTGGCAAAATTATATCTTCACGATTCGCACCGTGCCATGTTAACACCATTATTAGGATTTAAATTTAATCGTATCCCATCAGATATACTAACAGATACAAAATTAGATATATTAGAGTCCTACATACAACAACGAGCTGCTTATTTTATCCGTTTACTCGACGAAAAACACATCAATTTCATGCATCCTAATATACCGCAACAATAGCAAAAGAGGCTGTCAATAATGACAGCCTCTTATTACATTTTGAACAACTCCGCATGGGTCCCAATCCTAGTCAGGGATAGCACCAGTATATCATCAATATATTCATATATTAACAACCAATCTGGAGCTATATGGCACTCACGGCAATTCTTATAATTGCCAGATAGGTTATGGTCCTTATACTGTGAAGGTAAAGCTTTACCTTCAGCTAAAATATTAACGATATCAAATAATTTATCCAAATCTCTATGTTGTTTTTTAGCTTTCTTCAGATCTTTTTTAAATTGAGAAGTAAACTTCACCTCATATGTCATACATCTAAAGCCGCCTTTAATTCATCAATAGAATGATATCCTTTCACATTCGGATCTCTAGCTATACGTCGACCTTCTTCGATGGCCTCTATAGTTGTTTGATTTGGTTCATTCAATGTCAAAGAAAAGGGAATTCCATTTGTTCGAATCGTAGCTCGTAAAAACATATTAATAGCTGCAGTCATACTTAATCCTAATTCAGAATAAATTTGATCAGCTTGCTCTTTTATTGTTTTATCTGTTCTAATATTCAAATTTGTAGTTGCCATACTATCACCTCTTACACTTAGTATAGCGAACCAGCTTTTAAAACGCAATACATTGTAACGAAAATCGCAACATAACGTAACGCATTATAAAAGTAAAATATAATATGTATTAGAACATGAAGTTCACGTCTGTACGCCAGTAATCACCTAAGTGGTTACCATCCATATCTTTATTAGCGAAGCCATAGTATGCACCAATGGATACGTTTTTATATGGAACGTAGTTTACATTAGCTACAAAGCCTTTATAACCATTGCGTACATGAGCGACACCTTTTGTATCCACATAATGTTGGTTATAGAAACTATATGCTGGTGCAAAGGCGCTACTGAAGACAGGAGAGTTAGCTTCTTCATAATAGTATTGACCACGTACGCTATAGGTGCGAGCTTTACTAATATTGTAGTTACCATAACCTACGCTAGCCATCCAAGCTTGGGAATTGGATATGCCTGGTGCTGTTAGCCATTCGCCGAATACGTTCCAACGGTTGAAGTTCATATTCGCATTAAGGCCCCAAATATTTTTGTATGGGGAATCGATAAAGGATTTAACTTGTTTACCTGTAGCCGCATCAATATCTTGACCTTGATATAATTTACCATTATGGAATCGGCCATACATACCGCCAAGAGTAACATGTTTATTAAGTTTACCTTTTACTTCAAGCATAGCAGCTGTGATGGTATTTTCTTTATCTTGATATGTACCTGCACCACCCCACCAATAACCATAGCTAGCGGATACGTCTAACTTACCATGTTTATACATGAGGCGTGCCCCATCAATAAGGTCATCATACATAAGACCTAGCGCAGGCGTATATAATTGACGTCCTACGCGCAACGTTGTATCCTTGCCAAAATGATGGTCTACATAAGCAAGGTTAATTTTACCTTGTGTAGGAGCGCTATTACCGAGCTCACCAGCGCCTTGTACACGAACAACAGCATCGGTTTTGTCATTTACCTTTGCATTAAAGATTACACGAGCCCGATAATCAAAGGAAGAATGTGTACCATAAGCATACGCATCATCTTTCAATTGGCTACCGCGATAACGCAAACGATAATTACCAGTAACCTTAACATTGCCCACTTGATCTTCTAATTTTGCTACACGCACGCCCAATGTGTTAAGTTCATTGCTAAATTCATCGGCCAAGCGATTGATCATAGCTTGTTGTTCCGCATTAGCACGGTCTTGGTTTGCCATGGCTTTCGCTACCATTTGAGCCATTTCATAGCGTGTAATATCTTTATTGCCTTTGAAAGTCCCATCTGGGTAGCCATTAATAATGCCCGCATTCGCCAATTGAGACACAGATTGATATGCCCAAGAATCTGGCGTTACATCGCTAAATGGATTGGCTGCATAAGCACTAACAGAACCTAATACAAAACAAGACACTAAACTTGCTACTAATTTTCTATTCATAGAGATAACCCACTCTCATCTATACACAAACAAAATATATGAATCAATATTCTCTACACAGCATCATCATACTATGTAATATACAGTACACGTATTAGAGATACCGCTTATTCATGTGGTGTTGTATACGTAATATCCTGTGCGGCGTAGCTTTCACCATGAGCCAATACGTGAACGATGGTTTCTAATGTAGCACGTACGGTTTCAACAGCCATACTAGGTTGATTTGGTTTATCCACCACTTGAGATGGCAAGTATGGAATGTGCATGAAACCGGCCTTAATATTGCCCTTTTGGGCTGCATAGTGACATACGCCGTACATCAAGTGATTGCATACGAATGTGCCAGCTGTGTTAGAAACCTTTGCAGGAATACCATTTTGGTGCAATGCATTGACGATGTTTTTAATAGGCAATGTTGCAAAATACGCACTAGGACCATCAGCTACGATAGGTTCATCCTCTGGTTGGTTACCGCCATTGTCTGGAATGCGGAAATCGTCGCAGTTTATAGCAACCCGTTCTACCGTAATGTCAGGACGACCGCCAGCTTGACCAACACAGAGAATGAAATCTGGTTCGCATTTTTCAGCGGCTGCTTTCACAGTATCAATAGATGTGTAACGTACAGTTGGCACCATTTGAGTAACAACCTTGTAATCGCCATCTGTATAACCATCCATCGTTTTTACCGCTTCCCATGCAGGGTTAATAGGTTCACCGCCAAATGGATCAAATCCAGTAATTAAAATAGTTTTCATCATAACACCTCATAAGGATATTTCAAAAATTGTTCATCCACAGAACAAGGTCTTAAATAAAGTAGTACATCAATAGGATATTCAACACGAGCATAGCCAAGGCAATTGGGATTTGCGCTTTAATAACGCCGTATTGGTCACGCATTTCAAGGAGCGCTACTGGTACGATGTTAAAGTTGGCTGCCATAGGTGTCATTAAGGTACCGCAGTAGCCAGCAAGCATAGCGATAGCACCAACAGCTGCTGGGTTAGCGCCGTGAGCCACAACGAGCATTGGAATACCAATAGCACTGGTAATCATGGCAAAAGCTGCAAATGCATTGCCCATGATCATTGTAAAGATAACCATGCCGAGGCAGTAGGCTACAACAACGAGGAATACATTATCGGCAGGTACTATACTAGCCACAGCACCAGAGATAATTTTACCAACGCCAGCCAAATTAAATAGATAGCCAAGAGCTGCTAATAATTGGGATAAAATAGCGGTCCAACCGATAGCATCGATGAGACGACGCCCTTCGTGGAAACCTTGGTTAAGTTTCCCTTTAGTAATGTAAAGAGCGGCACACATAGCGATAATAGCTGCAATACCAAGGCCTACAAGGGCACCTAATTTAGTAAAGAAGCCAATGATGAATGTGATAATACCAACAAGCAAGGCTGGTACAAAAATAACATTACCAATACGAACCGCTTCGCCTTTTTTGAATTCAATAGGAGATTCAAAGTAATGACCTTTGCCTAATTGTTTTACCAATACGATACCGGCCATAACGATAACGAGCCAACCATTGATTTCTTTAGAAAGGTAAGAACCAAAGATAAAGGATATGCTGTACAAGAGCCAGAATAAGCCTGTACCAATGCGATATTTATGTTCCTTATCAAGGAATGATTGAATGGCAAAGATAAATAAGATAATCCCTACGAGAAGGTATACATAATCTAAGGGCTGCATTTTATAGATAAGTTCTAACATATTATTCAGCCTCCTTCTTTAATTCTTCTGGTGTAACGAGAATATTAAATTCGTTTGGTACCAATTTACCAGATTTCATATCCTCTTCGTCACGTGCTACAGAGGCTTGAATTGTTTTATCGAAAATAATAAAACGAATGAAGTTAACGATATATGCACAGATAGCTGTTGGCAATCCATAAAGCACCATATCTGTTAATTCAACGGAATACCCTAATTGTTCCATAACACCCTTGATGAGTAATAACCCACCAGCCGCAAGGAATAGGTTTTGACCAAAGAAGTTACCACTATTATCTGCAGAAGCAGCCACACCACGCACCTTATCGAGGGTCCGTTGCGATACGGGACGACCTTGTGCTACGGCCGCTTCACTCATAGGCGCGATCAATGGACGTACCATGGCAACCATACCAGACATGTTAATGCCAAAGGCAACTGTCACTTGGCGGATAAATAGGTAAATCATAAAGATCCGACCTGCTGTAGCAGCATTAATCTTGCCGATCAAAATTTCAGCACGTTCACGCAAGCCGTGACGTTCCATAAGACCAATAACAGGTAGAATTAAAATAAATAATGACATATAACGATTTTTAACAAAGGCTTCCCCAATAGCACCAACGATATCATTGATACTGAGACCACCTGCAAGGCCCGTTACAAACCCTGCGGCTACGACAACTAACAAGGCATTAAAGCGCAGCATCAAACCGATGACCATCACTAAAATACCAGATAAGACTAACATAGTCTCACATCCTTTCAAAAACCATCTACCATTCAAAATGAACGCATAGATATAACATATATGTATATATTATATATCTAAATGTAAAAATCCTGCACTATCTTGTACCAAAAAAAATACACCTCATGAGGATACTCTCACGAGGTGTATGTATTATAAAGCCCTTCCACGTTTCTGACGCAATTAGATTAAATCTTTTTTAAACAATACTGTAGTATGTTGTTTTCCTCTAAAATGTACTTGGTCATAGGCTTTAAATCCGAAGGATTCATACATCTTAGGTAACCATGGATGTTCTTTAGCTGTACCTAATGTAACGGCTGGTGTCTTAAACTGAGTTTTTAACAACTCTTCTGCATATCCTAGCGTTTCCCGTGCATAGCCTTTGCCTTTGAAAGCTGGTGCTGTTACGAAATGGGCAATATGTGGAAATTTATCCGGCGTAGAGTATTTAACCCATGGCATACAGAACGTAATAGAGCTCACTAATTGTCCGTCGATATACAATCCATATACAGGATAGGTTTCAATCCACTCTTTAGATTCTTCTTCGGTAAAATCGATGGCATCAAAGGTGATTGGAAAATCTTTAATAGCTGCATAACCATCAATTAAAACCTTATGGTATTCCGCTGTATCTTCTACTGTTAATTGTCTAAATTCTTTCATTGTCTTGCCCTCATATCTATATCTTTATTAAACTACTATTTTTACATTTTATACATATACTCTGTATATTTATTATCATGAATGTAATTATACTCCTATATGTATCTAAATGCAATAATTTTACATAAATATTTGATGAAGTTTTATAATCTTAAGAATAAAATAAAAACAGGATGCATCACGGGGATACATCCTGTTTTGGAGCTTTCACAAGCTCGAGGGGAAGTTATTCTTGTATTATTGGCTAATACGGGAACCGTAAACGTCGCGTTGGTTATGTGGTTCATTGTTAACGCGAACACGTTCTGTTTTATGACGATCGTTATCACCACCAGAGATACGATCAACACGGTAATGGTTAAGACGAATATTTTGTAATTCAGGTTGGAATTCGTCCATAGCACGACGCATGTTATCATCGATAGGAGCACCATTTTGAAGAGCACGGTACAACATTGTTGCGAATTCGTAACGAGTCATAGTCGCATCGCCTTTAAATGTGCCATCAGGGTAACCAACAAGGATACCATTACCAGCCAATTGGCTAATGTATTGGTAAGCCCAGTGGTTGCGTGGAACATCTGGGAATTCTGCAGTTTTGCTAGGATCGATGGCATGTGGATTCAAGATTTGTAACAAGTTGTTGTATTTATTTTCCATATCTTGAAGACGTGCATTCAATTCAGCGATTTCACGACCCATAGCTACACGGGAACGAGATTCTGGAGCGCGTTTACCAAGACGAATGGATACGCCTGCATTCAATTGAGGATTGCCATTGCCAACTGTGCTACCAACGGAAATCATTGTATCTTCATTAGGACGATAGAACGCACCCAATGCAGCGGAGTTAGCATTGTGGTAATGACCATAACCAGCTGCTACAGTCCATTTGTCATCAGGGTTGAAGTCCAATGGATGCAATGCAGCCAATGCAGCAGAACCTGCACCTACTTTGTTAACGCGTTGTTCTACATCGCCTACACGGTTAGTCAAGTTAGTAATGTTATTGTTGATGGCACCGTTTGTAGAATTGTCGATTTGATTTTGTAAATCATTAGCTACAGAGAACAATTGACTACCATTGACAGCATCTGTAGATGTAGCAGAGATTTCGCCTGCGGCTACATTTTTAATTTGACGTTCTTGACCAACTTGACCTACAGAAACGGAGCCTTTAGCTGCAGAACCTATACCGGCAAAGCCACCATATGTATGAGTTGCAATTGGAGCACCGCTTGTAATGCTAGTTGTCGCAACAGAAGCACTGTTTACGGATGTTGCAGGAGCAGATTGAGATTTGTAACCAATAGCAACAGAGTTCGCATCACTTGCAACAGAATGATCACCGATTGCCATAGCATAGTCCGCTGTAGCATGTGCATCAGAGCCGAAAGCATTTGCGCGTTCACCTTGAGCTTGTGCACCAGCACCATAAGCTTGTGCATGGTCACCAGAAGCAATAGCAGAAGAACCGATTGCATTAGTATGTGCACCTGTAGCTTGTGCACCAGAACCAATAGAATTAGCCTTATATCCAGCGGCTTTTGCTTCATAACCAATAGCTTGAGAACGAACTTCGGATGCATTAGCACGGGTACCAATTGCAGTAGACCAAGTACGTTCAGCATTAGCACTATGACCAACAGCAATAGCTTCGTTCATCAAAGCTTTAGATTCATGACCTACGGCTAGTGCAGAACTACCAGCTGCTATATTTTCAGAGCCCATAGCAACGGAGTTACTTCTCCAATCGCCAAGTTTTTTAGTACGGTCATCAGATTCATTATCATAATCACGGTCACGGAAATTAGCATCAGATTCTTTTACAGTATTTCTATAACCATAGCCGATAGCATGTGTACCATTAATAACATTACTATCACCAAATGCTTGTGCATAAGCACCTGTTACAGTGTTGCCATCGCCAAATGCATTAGCTTGGTCACCATTAACTATGTTTTGGTTACCATATGCACTGCTGGAACCAGTCGCACTCGTAATGCTATTACCTTGACCTACTGCGATGCTAGTAGCTGTACCATTCGCAACAGTACCATAACCCACTGTATTATGTGGATCTGGAGTTTGACCAGCTTGATCACCTACGGCTGCAAAAATAAAACCATCTGCTGTAGATACAGGTGTTGCTGCACTAACAGGAGTAACTGCAGATACGCCTACCGCAGCTGTAGCAGCCAATACTGCAAATGCTAATTTTTTGGAATGTTTACTTTCTCTCATCTTACACCCTCACTAAATTAAAATCCTTAACAATATACAATACAATTTTTCAGTCTCTCTATTCGCCTCTCTCTTTAGCCTAACCTAAACATATAGTTCTCTCAAAAAATAATATTTAAGTCAGTTTAAGAAAAATTTATATTGTTAATTACTTGCATAGCATATCAAAATTTTACGATATGTACAAGACTTTTTTCCATATAAAGTTCATTAATAACTCTTCATATACAGCAAAAATAGCTTGATTACTATTATTTTATGACATATTGATATGCTCATAAATTTTTATGATGACCTTTAAAATTGGAATATTTTATGTATTTTTCATATAATACATTATTTTGCTTATAAATAATCAATCTTTTAATAAGATATACCAATTTCAAACATGCTAATTCCACGCTATTTTCATGAATTTAACATGAATTATTCATGAATTCTATTTACTTATATTATCGAATTATTATTTCATTTTATGTATTTTTATATATCTTTTAATACATATCCTCCTTTGCACCAAAATGTGTAGCAATCTATATTTTTAAATTAATTATAAACTATCAATCTTAAACTAGAGCTTGCTTATCTCATTAAATCGTTAGTCACAAAAAACACACATAGAACTATTATTTTACATTTATATGTATACAGTGTATAATCAAAACAAATACAATATATCTTATTTCGTAATATATAAAGGAGAGGGTATTATGGAGAAAATAAATCAACGCGGAAAGTATTTATTCATTGCCGGTATAATTAGTCTAATTATTGCCATTGTAATCTTATTTGTCATTCCAGATCCATCAGCTAATAATGTAGAAATTGCGAAAAAGGCTACAAGTGCAGTACAAGCAGCACAAGAAATTTCTAAAAACAATCAAACTAGTATTTTACTCCATACGATTGGTATGGGCCTCTTAGGTTTCGGTATTACTGGGACTGTAGGTGGTTTCATTCTTAAATCTATGAAGAAAAAACAATAGAATATCTCATAAAAAAGGTGTTACTACATTCTCTATTGAAACAGTACTAACTGTTATCAATGCAAAAGAATGTAGTAACACCTTTTTATTTGATTTAATAAGAATAGAACTAACGAATCTATTTAACCCGTTTCATAATAAGCAATGCCAATATAATACCTAACGTAGATGTCACAAGTTGTGGCCAACTAGATACGAATAACATGGCATTTACAATCTTTGGCGGTAGTTGGAATAAAGAAAAGAACAACGAATATCCACCATATAGGACACCGGCTTTCACCAGTGCAGCCACAATAATAAGTAAAAGTTTTGGCTTATGTTGCAACCAATGTGCGACCAATACATAGGCAGTCGTGCCTAATCCAGTTATAAGAATAAATGGTGGCAATGGTAGCATACCTTGTAAATGAGCTACCACTGGAGCCACCCAGGCAATGACTAAACCATTTTTCCATCCATAGCGCCATGTAGCTAGCACAAATGTAGCCGACGTAATGGAGCCGATAAGGAACATGCTGACTTGGTTTGGAATAAATGGAAACATAAGGCGCAAGCTTTGTGCCAACAGCGCTACAGCCAACAATAGGCCTGTGCCTGTAATAGATTTTGTAGACATAAGAACCTCCTCTTATACGATATAAATGTTACAAGAGGTACTTACCTCAAACCAATCGATTAAGCTTTCACAAAGAATAGACATATATACCTCGCGTTTATATGCAACCTCTATATGCGTTATTATAACACAGTTCCTTTCCCCTATTAAGTTAAGTATAATCTATGCAGCAAAAATAAGTATTTAATATTCATATAACCAAAAGGCGGCACTGCACAAGACAAAAAGAACCACTGATAAGCTGCAACTTGTCAGTGGTTCTCTTATTTGTGCATATGCATAGCACGTTTCTCTAGTAAAAGTATATTATGAACCTATCTAGAGAACAAGGAGAAAACAATGATGTTTAATTCAATTGATTATCTACATTTGTTAAACATATATAGGGAACATAAGATGATTGGCGCCCCAATATAAAGACCTAAATCCGGAATTTCTCCGATGAGTAAAGCTGCTACTATAGCCGCTACCACTGGAGATAAATACATAAAGTTTGTTACATCTGACACATGTTCCGCATGCTCCAAGGCATAGCTCCAGAATACAAATCCTAATGCACTAGAGAAGCAAGCTAGATACATAATCGCTAACCAAGCTATAGGTGGTGCTGCTACGATAGTGGCAACCGATTGTGATACAAAAGGCAATGCCATAATCGCACCGGTAAACATGGACCAGGTAGCAACGGTGATAGGATCATGCCCTTTTAGGCTCAATCCACGATTAACGATGTTATAGATGGCAAAGAGTATCATGCCGAACAATGTCCAAAAGGCGCCCATAGGTACATTGATGGGCCCATTCCACAGAATAATGATGGCTACGCCTGCAAAGGCAGTAATTGTAAAGAGCCAACCAATAGGCCTCATGTAATCTTTGTAAACAACTAATGCCATAAGTGCTGTTGTCATAGGCGTCAAAGCCATAATAATACTCGATGTGGCCGCCGGAATAGTAAGAAGTCCTTGATTAAATACGACTTGGTATACAAAATTTCCTGTCATTCCAAGCACTATATATAAGCCCCACTCGCGCCAGCTCGTAGGAATGTTCAATCCTTTAACTACGCCAATGATAAGCATGAGGATGGCTCCGCCTACAACACGGGCCACCGCTAGTGTTAAGGGATCTACATGTTGTAATGCAATTTTACTAAATGGAAATGCTGTTGCCCAAACAGCAATCGTTGCCAATCCACCGATAACGGTTTTCACACGATTTGACATAGCTTATGCTCTCCTTTCCTCCTATGCACTCTATTCTAAATATCTAAATTATAAGAGTAATGTATTCAATTATAGGCACAAAAGAATAAAATGTCATCACCTGACAATGGATAAACTATCTAAGCAACAGACCTCATTTCCATTAAATTGAAATGTAATTTCATTATTTGTAAATAATTTTATATAGCATATATTTTCGTGCTCACACTACGAATAACCAATATATAACTATGTTTATATGGATATATTTTTTACTTTCACAAGATAATTTACATCTATCATTACGAATTTTGCATAGCATGTATTGAAAATCCATATCATTTATATATTGTGAGTTTTAGATAAACATTGTACACTAGATATATCAAAATCTATAGTTATATCCATTTATGGAGGTGCAAAATGCAACATACTGCATGGAAAGATTTCAACACAGGTGTGTGGGATAAGGCGATTGACGTACGCGACTTTATCCAAAGAAACTATGTTCCCTATGAAGGGGACGACTCCTTCCTAGCTGGTCCTACAGAACGTACTACAAAATTGTGGGACAAGGTAATGAAACTATACGAAGAAGAACGCGAAAAAGGTGGCATGCTTGATGCCGATACTTCCGTGGCTACACACATCACTGCGCATGCGCCAGGATATATCGACAAGGACCTTGAAACTATCGTTGGTTTACAAACTGATAAACCTCTAAAACGCGCTATGTTCCCTTATGGTGGCCTTCGTACAGCAAAATCTGCCATCGAAGAATACGGCTTTAAAATGGATCCTCAAACAGAGGACTTCTTCAAAAAACATCGTAAAACTCACAATGACGGCGTATTCGATGTATACACTCCAGAAATGCGTGCTGCTCGTACAGCGCACATCGTAACAGGTTTGCCAGATGCATATAGCCGTGGCCGTATCATCGGTGACTATCGTCGTATCGCATTATATGGTATCGACTACTTAATTGAAGAGAAGAACCAAGAATTCAGCATCACTATGGGTGATATGCTAGAAGACGTAATCCGTGACCGCGAAGAAATCAAAGAACAAATCCGTTCCTTGAAAGAATTGAAAGAAATGGCTGCATCCTATGGCTACGACATTTCTGAACCAGCTAAAGACGTTCGCGAAGCTATGCAATGGATTTACTTCGGTTACCTTGGTGCCATCAAGGAACAAAACGGTGCTGCTATGTCCATCGGCCGTAACTCTACCTTCCTTGATATCTATGCTGAACGCGACCTTCGCAATGGTACATACACAGAAGAACAAATCCAAGAATTCGTAGATCATTTCATCATGAAATTGCGTATGGTTCGCTTCGCACGTATCCATGAATACAACAACTTATTCACAGGCGACCCTGTTTGGACTACTGAATCCATCGGTGGTATGGGTACTGACGGACGTACATTGGTTTCCAAAATGTCCTTCCGTTACCTACATACATTGACTAACCTAGGTCCTGCTCCAGAACCGAACCTCACTGTATTGTGGTCCCCTCGCATGCCTATCGGCTTCCGCCGTTTCTGTGCAAAATTATCCATCGAAACATCTTCCATCCAATACGAAAATGACGACTTAATGCGTCCTAACTCTGGTGATGACTACGCTATCGCATGTTGCGTATCCCCAATGCGTATTGGTAAAGAAATGCAATTCTTCGGCGCTCGTTCCAACCTAGCAAAATGCTTGCTTTACGCGATTAACGGCGGCGTTGACGAAAAACTTAAGAAACAAATCGGTCCTAAATACCGCCCTATTACATCCGAATACTTAGACTTTGACGAAGTATGGGAAAAATTCGACGACATGATGGAATGGTTGGCAGGCGTGTATGTAAACGCATTGAACATCATTCACTACATGCATGATAAATACGCTTATGAAAAACTAGAAATGGCATTGCATGACCGCAAAGTAACACGTTGGTTCGCAACTGGTATTGCTGGTTTATCCGTAGTAGCTGACTCCTTGTCCGCTATTAAATACGCTAAGGTAAAACCTATTCGTGACGAAAACGGCATCGCTGTTGATTTCGAAATTGAAGGTGAATTCCCTAAATATGGTAACGATGACGATCGTGTAGATAGCTTGGCTTCCATGGTTGTTTCCACATTCATGAACAAGGTGCGTAAACATCCTACATACCGTCAATCCGTTCCTACTATGAGCTTGTTAACAATTACTTCTAACGTAGTATATGGTACTGCCACAGGTTCCACACCAGACGGCCGTAAGGCTGGTCAAGCATTCGCTCCTGGTGCTAACCCTATGCACGGTCGTGATTCTCACGGTGCCGTAGCTTCGTTATCTTCCGTTGCAAAAATGCCATGGCGCGATTGCTCTGACGGTATTTCCAATACCTTCTCCATCGTTCCAGACGCATTAGGTAAATCTGGTGAAACATTTGTATCCGTAGGCGATTTTGATATTGAGTTAGACCCTTCTCAATTGCCTAACAGCAATACAAACTTCGCTTGCAGCGAACCAAATGTTACTATAGAGGAAGATAAATAATCTTCCGCCGTATTGTATGCTTTCACCGGCATCAGTACTCGTATTTTGGTTGAAAGGAGGAATACCCATGAGCAACCAACAACAAGTGGATAACTTGGTAGAATTATTGGATGGCTACTCCCAAAAGGGCGGTCACCATTTGAACGTTAACGTGTTTACTCGTGAAACATTGTTAGACGCTCAAAAACATCCTGAGTTGTATCCTCAATTGACTATTCGTGTATCTGGTTATGCAGTACACTTCAACAAATTGACGAAACAACAACAAGATGAAGTTATTTCCCGTACATTCCATCAACAAATCTAATCGAGGTTTTCTATGAAAGGACGTATTCATTCACTAGAAACGATGGGTACGGTTGATGGTCCAGGCATGCGCATGGTGGTGTTCCTACAAGGATGCCCCATGCGTTGTGCCTACTGCCATAATCCAGACACGTGGAATGAAGAAAGCCAAGAAGCTAAGTTCATGACCGTCGAAGAGATTTGGGAGCAATACGAACGTAACCGTCAGTTTTATACGAACGGTGGCATTACTGTCACAGGTGGGGAAGCATTGATGCAAATTGACTTTGTCATCGAGCTTTTCACATATTTTAGTGAAAGAAACGTCCATACCTGTTTAGATACAAGTGGAATTTGTTTTGATCCCCACCAAGAGGTGGCATACCGTAAGTTACTGAGTGTAACGAGTCTCGTCATTTTGGATATTAAGGACATCGATCCTACCGTCCATAAATGGCTAACCGCACAGCCTTTAGAACCAATCCTTCAATTCGCAAAACTGACAGCTGATGTAAATGTGCCGATTTGGGTGCGTCACGTGGTGGTACCTACCATTACGGACAACGCAGATCGTCACTATAGGCTAGGCTTTTTCTTAGGCTCACTACGCAACTTACAAGCCGTCGACTGTTTACCATATCACGTTATGGGCGTTGCCAAATACAAGGAATTAGGTATCACCTACCGCCTTGATGGCATCCCAGCCGCTACAAAGGACTTAGCCGCTAAAGCGAGCAAAACTGTTGTAGAAGGCATCAAAGCATATCGTAGACATTGGTGGAGTCCCATCAAAACACAAACTAATCATAATCAAGTTTGAGGATAACCACCTCCCTTGATATATATATAATATATATTAAAACTTGATCTATGATACTAGCCCTAAACGAAAATACCCCCTGACCACACAACCGGTCAGGGGGTATTTGTGCATCTATTAGGAAACGACGTTAATCGGTTCACCTTTCAAGAAAGCTTGTACATTATCTCGAATGATACCTACCAAGCGTTGACGCGTTTCAAGGCCTTTCCAGCCCATATGAGGTGTGATAATAACATTATCCAATGTATATAGAGGGCTATCCTCAGCTGGAGGTTCCACCTCTTGTACATCAAGGCCAGCACCATGAATGCGCTTAGCTGCTAGCGCTTCACATAAATCGGCTTCATTAATAAGTCCACCACGGCCTGTATTAAGAATAACAACAGACGGTTTCATCTTAGCGATTGTATCCTTATTAATCAAATGTTTTGTCTTATCATTCAATGGGCAATGTAATGTAATATAATCACTATTTTCTAGTAATTCATCAAGACTTACGTAACGAATGCCATCACCATCAGCTTTTGGTGTGCGCGTATGAATCAAAATATTCATACCTAGTGCCTTTGCTACTTTGATGACTTCCATACCGATGTGACCAGCACCAACAACACCTAAAGTCTTACCATTCACTTCTGTGTGACTTACTTGCAAATATTTTGTAAAATTACTGCGGTCCCCTTTAGCAAGCATACCGATTTGTTGCTGCATCGTGGATGCAAAATTGAGAAGCATCATAATTACTGTATGTGCTACACGTTCCGTACTGTAGGCTGGAATATTACATACTGTAATTCCCTTTGCGCGCGCTGCATCAAGGTCGATGTTATTATATCCAGTACCAGCTTCTACGATGAGTTTCACTGATTCAGGAAATTGTGAAAGCAATTCTGCCCCCACAGGTAGCTCTTTTGTTACTACCACAGCAGCACCTTGAATGCGTTCAATAAGCTCCGCATTAGTGCTATCATCATATACTTGTACATCATTTGATAAAACGGAAAAATCTAGCAAGTGATCGTAATTCATCTTGCCTGCATTAACTACTACAACTCGTTCGTTCATCATGTCCTCCTAACAATTTCTATTAAGGGTAAATGTATTATATAATAATTATACTACAAGATATAATATATTATATGCTAGTTTATCATAGCCGCCGCAGGTCAAGGCTAATTTTCCTTGGAATATAAATCCAAATGAAATTCTAGCATAAACTTTCACAAAAACTATTCATAAACTTTCACAAAAACTATTGTTTAATTCCCTAAAAGTTATACAATAAAAGTAATGTATTTTAGGAGTGAAATGATCATGAGACCCACATATTTAACGATTGATACAAGCTTGGTTCGCGAGAACCTACGCAAAATAAAAGACAGCCTCCCAGAGTGGAGTACATCCACAGCTGTTATCAAGGCCAACGGCTATGGTCACGGTAGCGTTATGATGGGACGTATTGCTGTCGAAGAAGGTTATGAATCCTTAGCTGTCGCGATTCCAGAAGAATCTGTACCACTTCGCAATGCTGGCATTATGGTACCTATTTATCTATTAGGTCTTACACGACCTCAGTCCTTTGAACTCGTAGCGGACACAAATTCTATTCCCGCCGTTTGTGAATCCACAGATTTAGAAGCACTCAACAAGGTAGCGGACAACCACGATATGATCATTCGCGTTGCCGTAGCCGTCGATACAGGCATGCACCGCATAGGTATTAAACCAGAGGATGCAATAGAATTTATCAAACGCGTTGAATCCTATCCAAACCTTGCTGTAGATGGCTTCTTTTCACATATGAGTAATGCCGATGCAGCGGACCAAAGTCACGCCCATGGGCAAGCCCAAAAGTTCCATAAAATGGTGGATGCAATCCGTGCCTTTAGACCTGATGCTGACTATCGGTTCTCCCTTGCCAATAGTGCGGGCCTATTATCTGTAAAGGACAGCTTATTCACAGATGCACGACCTGGCATCATCCAATACGGCATCATGCCATCTCTCGATGTACCAAACAGATTAGGCCTAAAACCAGTCCTATCCTTCCATAGTGAGGTCGTCCATGTACAACACCTCGAAGCAGGCGAAGGCATTGGATATGGTTCTACCTATGTCACACCAGAACCGATGACAATCGCTACCATTCCTGTAGGTTACGCCGACGGTTATCCACGCAGCCTATCCAATCGTGGCACGGTCCTCATCCAAGGTACCCGTTGCCCAGTTGTAGGCCGTATCTGTATGGACCAATTCATGGTAGCTGTACCAGATACAATTACGGTTAAACCTGGCGACAAGGTTGTACTATTGGGTTCCCAAGGTCACGAAAGCATCTCTGCCCTTGAAATCGCAGCCCTCGCCTCCACCATTCCTTATGAAATCTTCTGTGGCTTCTCTGATCGCGTACCACGACAATATATATAAAACCAAAAGGATGATACGGATTCTTCTAACGTCATCTATAATAAATAGCAAAAGCACCACCGAAAATTGATATGTACCCCCTTTACTGGACAACCAGTAAAGGGGGTATTTTCATGAGATATAGTTATGAATTTAAAAAGAAAG
>CAKPXN010000027.1 GCA_934202095.1 uncultured Veillonella sp. | reverse complement strand
CTAATGAAACGCGTAGTAGTAGATCCGATTTCCCGTATTGAAGGTCATTTACGGGTAGAAATAAAAGTTGATGAAGCAAGTGGTAAGGTAGAGGACGCATTATCCTCCGGTACTGCTTGGCGTGGCATCGAACTTGTTGCAAAGGACCGCGATCCTCGTGACCTTTGGGCTTTCGTACAACGTATCTGTGGCGTATGTACAACAACACATGCATTGGCAGCGTTACGTGCTGTAGAAGATGCACTTGGCATTTCCATTCCTAAAAATGCAAACTATATTCGTAACATCATGCATAGCTCTTTAGATGTACATGACCATCTCGTGCATTTCTATCATTTACATGCACTTGACTGGGTTAGCCCTGTAGCAGCTCTTAGTGCAGATCCAGCTAAAACAGCTCAATTACAAAATGATGTATTAGCTACGTATAATGTAGGCGGTTTAGCACCCGCAGAAACAGCATCCAAGGATTCTGCATATCCTAAAGAATTCCCTAAAGCTACAACTGCTTACTTTACAGCTGTACAACAAAAGGTAAAGAAAATTGTAGAATCTGGTCAATTAGGCATTTTCTCTGCTCAATGGTGGGATCATCCTGATTACCAATTATTGCCACCAGAAGTTCATTTGATGGCCGTATCTCATTACTTGAATATTTTAGACCGTCAACGTGACGTAGTTATTCCTCACGTTGTATTCGGCGGTAAAAACCCACATCCACACTATATTGTTGGTGGTATGCCATGTTCTATTTCTATGAATGACATGAATGCACCTATCAATACACAACGTCTTGCTGCTGTAGAACAATCTATTGCATTGGCTAAGGATTTAGTAAGTAATTTCTACTTGCCTGATTTATTAGCTATCGGCAAAATCTACGTTGAAAAAGGTATGATTGATGGCGGCGGTCTTGCAAAAAAACGCGTTATGTCTTATGGTGATTATCCTGATGATACATACACAGGTATTTCTAATGGCGATTACCATAAAAAATGTATCGTTCGCTCTAATGGCGTTGTAGAAAACTTTGCATTAGGTGTAGATAAAGCTACATTTATCCCATTAGAAGGTAAGGATTTCATGGATCCTCAATACCTCAGTGAAGAGGTTGATCACTCCTGGTTCGCATATCCAGATGGCACTAGCACACTTCATCCACTCGATGGTGTGACAGACCCTAAATTTACAGGTCCTAAATCTGGTACAAAAGAAAAATGGGAATACCTTGATGAAGATAAAAAATATTCTTGGATTAAGTCCCCAACTTTCAAGGGCAAAACAGCAGAAGTGGGTCCACTAGCTAAATATATCGTTGTATATACAAAGGTAAAACAAGGTATTATCACTGATCCAACTTGGGCTGAATCCATGATGGTTCGTCAAATCGATACTGTATCTCAAGTATTGGGTGTGCCTGCTCATGTATGGATGACAACAATGGTTGGTCGTACCGCATGTCGTGGCCTTGATGCACAAGTGGCTTCTAATATTAGCCAATACTTCTTTGATAAACTCGTAGCTAACATCAAAAATGGTGATACTACTGTTGCGGATACATCTAAATTTGAGCCAAATAAATGGCCTAAGGATGCTAAGGGTGTTGGCCTTGTAGAGGCACCACGCGGCGGTTTGGGTCACTGGATCCATATCAAAGATGGTCGTTCTGCAAACTATCAATGTATCGTACCATCTACATGGAATGCATGTCCTAAAACAGCAGCTAACGAACATGGTGCCTACGAAGACTCTATGATTGATACACATGTTAAAATTGCGGATAAACCTCTTGAAATCTTGAAAGTTATCCACTCCTTTGACCCATGTCTCGCATGTGCAACCCATTTATACAATAAAAAAGGCGAAAAAATCGTTTCCGTCAATACAGATGCATTGTGTAAATAAAGGGTGGTGGGCTTATGTTAATACATACTGACAAAAAAGCGTATGTCGTATTTAGTTTATGGCTGCGCATATTCCACTGGACAATGGTGCTTTCCGTAACAGCTTTATTCTGGACAGGCCTTTATATTGGCGATCCAGGGTTTGCAGCTATTACAGGCCATCCGGAACCAACATTTGCCATTGATGGCTGGTTCTCTATGGAAACGATGCGCCGTATCCACTTCATTGCGGGTGTTATTTTGACATTCTCCTTTATATTCCGATTTGCTGGTGCACTTTGGAATCGCGGGGATAGATTATTGCCTAAATTCCGTCAAAAACGGTATTGGTATGGCCTTCGTGAAACAACATTGCACTATTTGATGATTCCACAAAAGCATGAACATCACTGGTTGCGTAACTCCTTGGCGAGAACGGCGTATATGATGGTGTACATCATGTTCTTCTTTGAAATCATTACAGGTTTTGCAATGTATGCTATGATTGATCCTAATGGTATTATAGGAACACTCTTTGCACCGATTATTACGCTATTTGGTGGTGAATATAAAGTTCATATTATCCATCACTATATTGCATGGGGATTCTTATTCTTTACCATTATTCACGTGTACATGGCATTTAGAGAAGATGTTATGGAAGAATCTGGCGAAGTATCCGCTATGGTTTCAGGCATGAAATATTATTCTCATGATCCTATCGATATTGAAGATCTTAATGGTAAACGCCGTCGTGGTGAACGTATCGATAAACCATCTGGTACTACATATCGTCCAAGCAACCCTGACGATCCACGAGAAAAGGAATTACAAGATGACTAATATAACCACTGAAGAACAATTTGGTGGAATAGAATACGCGGGCTCTGAGAGCCCGCGTATTGATTTACATGCCATTTATGATGATTATGAGAACTCTATTGTCGTCCTAGGGGTAGGTAATATTTTGCTTACCGATGAGGGCCTTGGAGTTCATGTTGTAGAAGATTTAAAAACTAATTATACTTTCACCCCTCAGATAAGCTTAATTGATGGCGGAACGATGGGCATGGAATTATTGACCTATATGCGAGGCATGAAGAAAATTCTCTTGATTGATGCCGTTAATGGTGGTGAAGCACCTGGCACCATCTATGAGTTTCCTCATCGCGAATTAGAACAATATTTTACAGACCATATTTCAGTTCATGAAGTAGGTATGCAAGATATATTGCGCATTCGTGCCATTCAAGAAAATCCATTAGAAGATGCCATAGTTATAGGTGTTGAACCAGAATCATTAGAAGTTGGTTTTGAACCTAGCGCGCCTGTACAAAAGGCATTACCTGAGGTAAAAGAACGCGTTCTACGTGTTCTTCGTGAATGGGGCGTACAAATCGAAGCTAAATAAACTGATATGTTTATGGATAGATAAGAATAGATTGATAGGATGAGAAAGGAGGGGCACTATGATTGAAAATTACAATAATGTACGGGCCGTTCTGAATGAGCTGCGCCAAGCGCTAAAGCAATTACGTGAAACTGGTGCAACCTATTCCATATATATTGAGAAGACCGGCCTTGCTGAAGAAGAGCAAGTAGAGGTACTAGAAACTTTGGGACGTGGACATATTACGATTACCTTCAATGAAACAGATCAACCTGTTGAATGGTATGAATCTCAATTTTCTGGCATTTGGGTTGGTACCTATAAAAATGGTCGTGATGACTCAATCTTACATACGGTAGAGGTAGCTCGTTATCCTGAAGTAGTAGGTGCTTTTGATGAAGATATCGTGACAGCAGAAGAAGATCTTACGACATGGATTGATGCTGCGGGACTATAAAACAAATAGTTTAATACCTATATATGATATGCGTAAAAGTGTATAAATATAATATTTTAATAAATAAGATACTTATTAATAAGTATCTGATATAAAACTTAAATATGAAGAGAATGAACCTCAAAATCCTGAAAAGTAGCATAGCTATGGGAATTATGAGGTTCATTTTCTTTATTGTTAACCTTTTGGATTTGCAAATATTGACTATTTAACGCTAAAATATATAGGTAATCAACGGAGGATATATGTTAGTTTCAATTGTTGTACCTGTATATAATGAAGAAGAAAATATAGCTATTTTTTACAATGCCGTAACAAAAGTTATGACAGGTCTACCATATGAATATGAACTTATCTATGTTGATGATGGATCTACGGACTCGTCTGTTGTGGTTTTGCGCGAAATTGCAAAACTCGATACGCGAGTAAAGGTCGTGTTATTGGCACGGAACTTTGGTCATCAGACTGCATTGACATGTGGCCTTGATTATGCCAAAGGTGATGCGGTAATTACCATGGATGGTGATATGCAACATCCGCCAGCTTTGATTCCAGAACTGATACGTTTGTGGGAGGCTGGTTACGATGTGGTACGTACCATACGCGACTCTACGGAGGATGCCAGCTGGGCAAAATCCTTCACTTCTAAATATTATTATAAACTGATGAATAAAATGGCAGATGTTCCCATCGTAGAAGGGGGATCTGATTTCCGTTTAATGAATCGTAAGTCGCTAGAAACTTTGAAACATTTCCGTGAACACGGACGTTTCTTGCGTGGCATCGTTGGTGCGCTTGGCTATCGTCAAGCGGAACTTCACTTTGTTGCGCCGCCTCGTTTTGCAGGAGTTTCGAAATTCAGTGTGCGCAAAATGATTCGCTTTGCTCTTGATGGGGTAACAGCGTTTTCTCGCGTACCATTGCGTGCGGCTTTGTATGTAGGTGTCCTATGTGGGGGCTTGAGTTTTCTCTTGATTCTACATTTGCTCTACGTGTACTTAACGGGTCAAGCATTAAACGGGTGGACCACCTTGGGCGTGTCCATATTATTTATCGGTGGTATCCAATTAGTCGGACTTGGTATCATCGGCGAATACGTAGGACGCGTATTCGAAGAGGTAAAACAACGTCCATTATATTGGGTGAAAGCTGCTATAAATTTTGATGGTGAAAATCCAGAAATAGCTTATGAACCATCAAAAGCTGATATATTTATAGCCAATCAAGTACCTGGCCCTGAAGAAGATAAAGACTAGCTGTATTTGTTGGATGCAAATAGAGAGACGGTTAGTATATTTTGAATAAGTAAACTCACTTTGAAGTTTTAGGAAGGAAGAATATGAAGTCAAAATATAGTAAGAGTAAAATTGCGGCATTAACATTAACATTTGTATGTGCTACCACTGCGATGGCAAGCGCTACAACATTACAATATGGTGATAAAGGTAGAAACGTAATTGCTGTACAACAACAATTGATTAAACACGGTTACAATGCAACCGATAAAAATGGTGTGTATGGTAAGGAAACAAAATGGGCTGTACGCCTATTCCAACAAGATCGTGGCTTACCTGTAGATGGTATTATTGGACCAGCAACGTACAATGCGTTGATGGGTGCTCCTCGTACAACTAAGGCAGTATTATCCAATAATGCAGCTACAAAAGCAGTGGCAACAAAATCTGCTTTCACAAATCAAAATGCACAATCTAGACGTCTTGCAGGCCAAAACGTTAAGTTGAATAATTTGAAAAAGGTACAAACGCCAAACAATATTCATGCTATTTTGGCAGAAGCCGATAAATATCGCGGTGTTCCTTATGTATTTGGCGGTACTACACCTAGTGGTTTTGACTGCTCTGGTTATGTTAAATACGTATTTGCAAAACAAGGTATTTCCTTGCCACGCTTAGCGGATGAACAATACAACGTAGGTGTTGAAGTATCCCGTGCGAACCTTAAAGCTGGTGACTTGGTGTTCTTCGAAACGTATGAACCAGGTCCATCTCATTCCGGTATTTATATTGGCAATGGTAAATTTATCAGTGCTACATCTAGCCGTGGCGTAGCCGTGGCAGATCTTGATACTGGCTATTGGGGCGAACGCTACATCGGTGCTAAACGCGTTATATAATATATGGTTTCTCCTTGAAGAAACATCGATATATATGAGCCATAAAAAGGGGCTATACGAATCAATTAAGTTTTGTTGATTTGTATAACCTCTTTTTTGCATCTTATTTTAGACAACTAGATGAAATAGAGCATGCTAATGAAGGTTAATTATATCCAGATATATAGAGGTTATAATAGATTTTCTATGGTTTTTACGTTATAATTAAGAGTAAATTATTTTAGGAGGAATATACACATGAAAGGTAATGAACTGCGTCAAGCATACTTGCAGTTTTTTGAAAGCAAAGGACATTTAAAATTAGATAGTTTTTCTCTTATTCCAGAAAACGATCCGTCTCTATTATTGATCGGGGCAGGTATGGCGCCATTAAAGCCTTTCTTTACAGGTAAATTGGTACCTCCTTGTCATCGTATTACAACAAGCCAAAAATGTATGCGTACAGGGGACCTTGAAAACGTAGGTCGCACAGCACGTCACCATACATTCTTTGAAATGCTTGGTAACTTCTCCTTCGGTGATTACTTCAAAAAAGATGCTATTCACTGGGCATGGGAATTCCTAACAGAAGTTATTAAACTCGATAAAAATAGATTATATGTCACTGTATATCCAGATGACCAAGAAGCATATGACACATGGCACAACGATTGTGGTGTAGAAGAAAGCCACATTACACGTCTTGAAGATAACTTCTGGGAAATCGGTGAAGGTCCATGTGGTCCAGATAGCGAAATCTTCTTCGACCAAGGCCCTGAACATGGTTGTGATGATCCTAACTGTGCACCTGGTTGTGACTGTGACCGTTACCTTGAAATTTGGAACCTCGTGTTCACTCAATTTAATAAAATGCCCGATGGTTCCTATGAGCCATTGCAACATAAAAACATCGATACTGGCGCCGGTCTTGAACGATTGGCTTCCGTATTGCAACATTGCAAAACAAACTTTGAAACAGATTTAATTTTCCCAATCATCGAAGCGACTGCAAAACGCGCTGGTGTTAAGTATAACGAAGACCCAAATACAGATGTATCTTTGAAAGTTATCGCTGACCATGCTCGTGCTGTAACTGCGTTGATTTCCGATGGTGTATTGCCATCCAATGAAGGTCGCGGTTACGTATTGCGTCGTATCTTGCGCCGCGCCGTACGTCATGGCCGTTTGCTTGGTATCGAAGGTCTATTCTTAACGCCGCTTATCGATGTAGTTGTAGATATTCTTGGCCCTGGTATCAAATCCATTGCTGAAAAACAAGACTTCGTTAAACGCGTCGTTCAAAACGAAGAAGAACGTTTTAACCAAACATTGGAACAAGGTCTTGAATTATTGAATTCCTTGATCGATACATTAGCTGCTGAAAAAGCAACCGTAGTTCCTGGTACAGAAGTATTCAAACTATATGATACATATGGATTCCCTTGGGAATTAACAGAAGAAATCGCATCCGAACGCGGTTTCACAATCGACCATGAAGGCTTTGACGCTGCCATGAAAGAACAACGTGAACGCGCTCGTGAAGCTCGCGTAAAAGAAGATGCAAAGGTAGCTACACCAGACATTACGTTCTTAAAAGATGAAGAACTTGTAGAAAATGAAGCAGAAACTGCATCCTCTGTATTGATGCTTGGTAAAGGCTCTGAACGTTTACAAACCGCTGTTGATGGCGATGAAATCACTGTTATCGTACGCACTACACCATTCCATGCAGAAGGGGGCGGTCAATTAGGCGATACAGGCTTCATCGTTGGACCTATGGGTAAGGTAGAGGTTCATAATACAAAACGCTTACCAGAAGGTACTGTATACCACATCGGTACTGTTGTAGAAGGTTCCATCTCCGAAGGCGATGACGTAACACTTGAAGTAGATACAGCTCGTCGTGCAGCAATGGCTCGTAATCATACGGCAACTCACTTGTTGCATGCTGCATTAAAACGCGTGCTTGGCGAACATGTTAACCAAGCAGGTTCTTTGGTAACACCAGATTACTTGCGTTTCGACTTCACTCATTTCTCCCCTGTAACACAAGAGGAACTTGATCAAATCGAAGCTCTCGTAAACGAAGAAATTCTTAAGGCCACAGATCTTGCTATTGCTGAAATGTCTATGGACGAAGCAAAAGCAAAAGGTGCTATGGCACTCTTTGGCGATAAATATGGCGACGTAGTTCGCGTAGTAGAGGTTCCAGGATTCTCCGTTGAATTATGTGGTGGTTCTCATGTAGGCAATACAGCTTTCATCAGTTCCTTCCGTTTAACATCTGAATCCGGTATCGGTTCTGGTGTACGTCGTATCGAAGCGATTACAGGTCGTGCCGCTCTTGATGCAGCAAAACACGATCGTTTGACTATCGAACGCATTGCTAGTGAATTAAAAACTAAACCTGCTCAAGTAGAAGAACGTTTGCACCAAGTATTGGCAGAGGCTAAAGAAACAGCTAAAGAATTAGACCAAATTCGTAAAGAGGTTTCTGCTGCAGGTGCTGCTGATATCGTAGCTGGTAAGGTTATGATTGGTGATGTAGCATTTGTTGCTGCGTCTGTGAAAGCATCCTCTATTGATGAATTGCGTGATTTCGCTGATATGGGCCTTGATAAATTAGATGGTTCTGGCGTAGTACTCGTAGGTGCCGCTATGGGCGATGACAAGGTAAACTTTGTATGTAAAGTTTCCAAAGATGTTGTCGGTCAAGGTGTAAAAGCTGGTAATATCGTTAAAGCAGCAGCTCAAGTAGCTGGTGGTAATGGCGGTGGTCGTCCAGATATGGCGCAAGCAGGCGGTAAAGAACCAGCTAAATTGATGGATGCATTAAAAGCAGCTGGCGAAGCTGTTAAGGAAGCTCTTAACGCATAATACATTCTATGTGTATATGTTGCATATGCTATAATAGAAACATACAATACATATATATGGGCCACTAGAGTGGCCCATTCATACAAAGGAGGGATACCCATGAAGGTTTCAGATGAAACTATGTTATTCCGTAAAGTAGAAGATGAACCGATGACTGCCGAAGAGGTATTGACTCGCGTTTATAAATCTATTCAAGAAAAAGGATATAATCCTATCAATCAAATCTTAGGTTATCTTATCTCTGGGGACCCAGCGTACATTACAAGCTATAATAATGCACGTAGTGATATTCGCCGTTTAGAACGCGATGATTTAATCGAAGAATTATTAAAAGAATACGCAAAGGCTAAACAACTATAATGAGAATTATGGCATTAGACGTGGGCAGCCGCACCATTGGAATCGCATGTAGTGATGCGCTATTGATGACTGCTCAAGGTATAGAAACGATTCGTCGTACATCCTTAGAAAATGACTTTAACCGATTGCGTGAATTGATTTCAGAATACGAAGTGCATGAACTCGTAGTGGGCATGCCGAAGAATATGAACGGCACCAAGGGTGAGCGCGCTGAAAAAACGGAAGAATTCGTCGAAAAAATGAAGGCTGTCATCGACTTGCCTGTTACATTTTGGGATGAACGTTTATCTACCGTTATGGCCGAACGTCAACTCATCGCAGCTGATGTGAGTCGTAAAAAACGAAAGGGCGTCATCGATAAAATGGCTGCTGTCGTTATTTTACAAGGCTATTTAGACAGACTACAATTTAGTAAATCTTAATTCGCATAGATATCTAATGTGAATATCATACAGGTTCTTATATACATAATAAAGGAGGGAATACCCATGGTTGATCAAAATTACGAAGGTGAAATTTTCTATCTCGAATTTGAAGACGAAGATGGTAACAAACAATATTTCACAGAAGACGTGATCTTAAACTACGAAGGTCAAGAATATGCAGTTCTTGTTCATGTACAAGATGAAGATCATGAAGGTCAAGATGATACATATATGATTTTGGCTCGCATCGAAACAAACGATGAAGGCGTAGAAGAATATGTTCCATTAGACGAAGATGACGAAAACTTTGATGCATTGGTTACTATGTACGAATCAATGGGCGAAGAGGAATAATTCCTAATCTCCAAAGACTCTAGTATAACGGTTGTTATGCTAGAGTCTTTTTTGTAATTATAGAGCCTTGTGTAGTAATTGACTCATGGCTATTTGGTATATGGATAATATAAAAGAATAGATACATCGAAAGCCTTTAATATGGTATAATAAGATGATATACAATGGTTTGTAATAGAAAGGAACTCATCCATGAGAAAAGCCTTAAAATATGTTTCCGTAGGTGTTCTTAGCCTTGCTATTTTGGGTGGTGGTGCTTTAGGTGCATCCTATTTTGTACCAAATACCTTTAACGATGACGGAGGATCTCAAGTCCTCGTAATAGGCAAGGATGCAACAGGAACAGAAATTGCCGATATGCTCTATGAACATGGGCTAATTCGGTCTACACAGGTATTTAAATTATGGTTAGCTCTTAGTGGAACCGGTTCAAAATTACAATCTGGTCACTACCAGATTCCTAACAAGGTATCGGTCCATGAATTAATTAACTTATTACAAGAGGGCCATGTTGAGTCCATTAAATTAACGATTCCTGAAGGTTATACAGTAGGGGATATCGCCATTGCTCTTGAAAAAGCTCAAATTATGAAAGCTTCTGATTTCTTGGCAGAGGCAAAAACATTTGTCCCATATCCATATATGAAGGGCACTAAACCGACTACATATCCGGTAGAGGGTTTCTTATTCCCAAGTACCTATGAGGTTCCCGTTGGGGCTACGCCAAAGGATGTCATTTTGATGATGTCTGAACAAATGAATCGCTATTTAACACCAGCTGTGAAAAAGCAAATTCAAGCGCAACACATGAGTATTCATGATTTTGTAACCTTAGCGTCTATCGTTGAACGTGAATCATTATATGATGCGGACCGTCCAACTATTGCCGGTGTATTTAAGAAACGATTAGCTCATGGTATTCCATTGCAATCTGATGCAACCATTTCTTATGTACTTGGTTATGCAAAGGAAAATGTAACTATCGGTGATACACAACTACAAAGCCCTTATAATACATATGTAAGTAAAGGCTTGCCACCAGGACCGATTGCAAATCCTGGTAAAAAGGCATTAGATGCGGTTCTTCATTCGGAAGATACTGATTATCTATACTTTGTAGCAGATAAAGATGGTCATAACCATTTCTCTAAAACGTATGCTGAACATTTGGCTGAGGTCGAAAAAATCTATGGTGGTGAACAAGCAAGTGCAGGCTCCTCAAATCAAGGTCAAGCCCCTGCATTGGCACAGGCTGGTCCTAACTATGATGCGGCCGCTACATCCGAACCGGATTACAACTATAGCTCTGCAGAGGCTGTAGCAGCAGATTCTCAATATGTAGATGTAGAACCAACATATACATATACACCAACTACGGTGCCGGCAGCTACTCAAGTAACGCCTACGCCAGCAGCACCAGCAGCGACCGAACAACCGGCTACAACATCATCGCCTAGCCAAATACCAGAAAGTATGCAACAAGTCATTCCACAGCAATCGGCACCGGTTCAATCGGCGCCAGCAGCAGAGGAACCACGTGTTGTAAGACCTAGTACACCGGTGGCACCATCTACGGGTAACACGCGCGGTGGAGTAGATAGATAATAAAAATACATTATTGAGTATGTCATATACGCACAGTCATTTGTGCGTATATGATTACTTTCATAGTCAAATATATAGCGGGAATTTATAATACATTTTATGGAATTAAATGAGATATTAAATGAGCAGCGTATTTACGCGATGATTAATAATGTACCAATCCTTCGGGAATCTGAGGTGCATTTATTTGAAGAATTGATTGGATTATACCGGCCCACCTCTGTGTTAGAGGTGGGCACCGCCATTGGTTACTCTACATTACTGATGGCACCTCTTATTGAACGGGGCGGACGTATAACATCTATTGAGCTCGATGAAGTGCGACACGAAATGGCTAAATATTACATCGGTCAATCGGCGTACAAGGATCAAATTACGTTGATTAAAGGTGATGCGAAGGACGTATTAACGCAAATCAAAGGTGAATATGATCTCGTATTTCTCGATGGCCCTAAGGGGCAGTATCTTAATCAGCTAGAGGTCATATTGCCTCATGTGAAAGAAGGGGGCGTTATCCTCGCCGATAATGTTCTTTTCAGAGGTTATGTGCGTGGCGATAAAGAGGCTCCGCATCGATTCAAAACTATTGTTAAGCGATTACAAGCGTATTTAGCATATGTAGAAAATAAAGAATTATTTAACACCACCATTTACCCAATGGGGGATGGCATGAGTGTAAGTGTGTGGAAAGGACACAACAAATAATGGCAGATCATTTTATGGAATTGCTTTGTCCAGCAGGTAATTTGGACAAGTTAAAAATGGCCATTCGCTATGGTGCGGATGCCGTTTATTGTGCAGGCAAACGATTTGGTTTGCGTGCTGGTAACTCCAATTTTTCCGACGAAGAATTGAAGGAAGCCGTTCAATTTGTACATGAACATGGTAAGAAAATCCACGTTACATGTAATATTATTCCTCATAATGAGGACTTTGAGGGTCTTGAGGACTATTTGAAATTTCTTGAAAGTATCGGTGTCGATGCGATTATCGTAGCTGATATGGGTATCTTTAGCTTGGCTAAACGCGTGGCACCAGGCCTTGAACTTCATGTAAGTACACAAGCATCTACAACGAACTGGCATACAGTGCAAATGTGGAAAGAGCTTGGCGCAGCTCGCGTCGTAGCGGCTCGCGAAGTATCTGTAGCAGATCTTAAAGAGATGAAGGAGCATGTGGATATCGAAATCGAATCCTTCGTACATGGCTCCATGTGTATTTCTTATTCTGGCCGTTGCCTATTGTCTAACTACATGACAGGCACACGCGACGCCAACCGCGGTCAATGCTCTCAATCTTGCCGCTGGAAATATAGCATTGTAGAGTCCAATCGTCCTGGTGAATATTATCCAATCGAAGAAGATGAACATGGTACATACATCTTTAACTCCAAGGATTTATGCCTCATTCACCGCATTCCAGAATTGTACGAAGCAGGCATCGACAGCCTTAAAATCGAAGGCCGCATGAAATCCGTTCACTATTGTGCAACGGTGGCTAAGGTGTACCGTACGGCTATTGATACGTATTTGAAAGAACGTGAAAACTGGTACGTTCGTCCAGAATGGATTGCTGAATTAGAAAAAATTTCTCACCGCCCTTACACGGACGGCTTTGCAAATGGTCGTCCTGATGAAAGCGCACAAAACTACGGCAAATCTACGAATACCCAAACCCATGATTTCATCGGTTTAGTACTTGGTTATAATGATGAGGAAAAATATGTGGACCTTGAACAACGCAACAATTTCAAGGTAGGCGATAAGGTAGAATTCTGCCAACCTAAGGGTGAACTCGTAGAGGCTGTTATCGAAAAAATGACAGACGAAGATGGCAATCCTATCGATGTAGCACCTCATGCGCAAATGAAGGTTCGTTTGTATATGGATACAAAATTGGAACCATTCTCCATGATGCGCCGTGAGTGCAAGGTGAAAGCAGAGTAACATGGTAAATACACATACTGATGCTAATGCTACGCATAATGACTTAAAACAGGCAGTATGTAATGCAGAACCTTTAATGCCATCCCGTTCACTGGCTGGTTTTCATGAACCACCTGAGTATAGCGGCACAGGAGAAGAAGGGTATTTGTACTTTCACATAGATCCGAAACATACAAATTATGTCAATCGTATCTTAGAGGGCTATGAATACGTAGGTGTTATGACTAGCGTGGATAAAACGGGGCGCTGCATGGTGCGTTGCACCCCTGATACGCGCAGTCTAGCCATCGAAATCTTATCGCGCTTGCCAGAGGTTACTTTAGACCTATAGTTCATTAACATCGATTAGAGAATTATCCAAATTGAGGAGAATAATAATGAAATGTAATGTATTAAAACGCGCATTCGTCTTAACAGCACTTGGTGCCTCCATGGCAACAGCTGCTTTTGCGGCGCCAAACGGTCCTGTTATGATCCCACAACCAGGTACTGTTGTTGTGATTAACCACAATCCAGATGTAACATTTGCTGGCAATATTAACTTTGATGTTGAAAGCCAAGAAAACAATAATTTGAATATTGGTTCTACTGTTGTGCCAAATGTATTATATGGTGCCGTATTCAATAAGTCCGGTGCTCCTGATACAATTGTGCCAGCACAAACCTATGTATTTACAGGTGCTAAAGAAGTGCCTGCTGCATTGACATCTCCTAGCGATGAAGGCAAACCAGGTGCAACTTGGTCGGTGGAAACAATTAAGAAAACAAAATCTGGCGATATTCAAGTGGCTAGCCGCGGTGTACCTGAAAAACCATTGGGCGTACAAATGGAAATCATTAAAGATACTTTCACAATGGGAGCTATCGACAATAGTAAAACCGTACAAGGCCAAAACAGCAAGGGTACATTGTACATGACCGTGCCTAAGGACTTGAAACTCAACCCTAGCAACGACATTCCTGCAGACGTGCGTGAAACAATGCCAGCTATGCTTCGTGGCCGCATGGGCGAATCCATGATGGTTAACCTATTGCCACTAAACGATGAAGAAAAACAACAACTTCGCAACAACCCGCACAATGCGAATGCTATCGTATTCAACCGTGCTATGGGCATGGCGAGCAGCATCGGTAACTCCGCTAAACAAAGCAAAGTTTACACATACATGAAAGACCATTACCTCAACATGGTTATCGTTGCAAAAGACTACGACGATAATGGTGCACGTGGTAGTGGCGTCTTGATGGTATCTAAACAAGACAATTCCGACGACGTAATGTTGATCCTATTCAAGGGTCCAGACATTACAAACTCTAAAATTGAAAAAGTAATTGGATCCATGCTATCTGCGCACTTTGAACGTAAATAGGTAGTTTTTAAAAATACTACAGGCCTGTTCTAATTTGGGGACGCACTAATAGAGTGTGTTTAGAAATAGAACAGGCCTGTACTAATTTTGGGATGTACTAATAGGGTGTGTTTAAAAATAGAACAGGCCTGTTCTATTTTTTAGGAGGTACTTATATAGTTGAAATTTTTTAGTACCTATGATAAGATATCTTAGTAAAAGTGATGCAAAGGACATGATTCTCATATCCCTGTGTACCAGAGAGAGGCAGATGCTGGAAATGCCTTACACATATATTTGAGTTACCCCCTTTAAACTGATTTGTCGAACTTAAAGTAGGTAAATACGGCAGCCACCGTTATCGGGCTTAATGAAGTGAATGAACTGTATCCTTGTGATGCGGTGAATTAACTAGGGTGGAACCGCGAATGATCTTCGTCCCTTGTTGGTAGGGATAGAGGGTCTTTTTTTATTACTAAAATTGAGTCTATCCTAGTTCATAAATTGGAGGAAATTAAAATGGCAGATGTAAAAATTATTTTACCTGATGGTAGTGCAAAGGAATACGCTGCTGGCACTACTCTTGGGGAAGCAGTAAAACTATTATCTAATAGCTTGGCTAAAAAAGTGTTAGCTGCAAATGTAGATGGCGAATTGACAGATCTTCGCGAAGAACTTGTTGATGGCAGCAAGGTTGAATTCTTAACATTTGAAGAAGATGGTGGTAAACACACATTACGCCATACAGCTTCTCATGTTATGGCACAAGCAGTTAAACGCTTATGGCCAGAAGCAAAATTGGCTATCGGTCCTGCTATCGATAAAGGTTTCTACTACGATATCGATATGGAACATACATTAACTCCTGAAGATTTGACTAAAATCGAAAAGGAAATGAGCCGTATTGTAAAAGAAAACTTGCCTATCACTAAATCTGTAATGCCTCGTCAAGAAGCTATCGAGTTCTTCAAATCTAAAAACGAAGATTACAAGGTAGAATTAATCGAAGACCTTCCTGAAGATGCTGTGATTTCTTGCTATACACAAGGCGATTTCACTGACCTTTGTGCAGGTCCTCACGTTGCATCTACTGGTAAGGTGAAAGCTTTCAAATTACAAAGCATTGCAGGTGCATACTGGCGCGGCGATGAAAAAAATAAAATGTTGCAACGTATCTACGGTACTGCATTTGAAAAGAAAGAAGAACTTGATGCATACCTTCACATGCTTGAAGAAGCGGCTAAACGTGACCATCGTAAACTTGGTAAAGAACTTGGCTTGTTCGTTATCAAAGAAGAAGGCCCTGGCTTCCCATTCTTCTTGCCAAAAGGTATGGCCCTTCGCAATGAATTGGAAAACTTCTGGCGCGAAGTACATCATGATTTCGAATATGATGAAATCCGCACACCAATCATCTTGAATAAACACTTGTGGGAAACATCTGGTCACTGGGATCATTACCGTGAAAACATGTATACTACAATCATTGATGACGAAGAATATGCAATTAAACCTATGAACTGCCCAGGCGGCATCTTGGTTTACCAAAACGAAATGCATTCCTACCGTGATTTGCCACTTCGTTATGCAGAACTTGGTCTAGTTCATCGCCATGAATTGTCTGGCGCATTACACGGCTTGTTCCGCGTTCGTGCTTTCACACAAGACGATGCTCACGTATTCATGTTGCCTGAACAAATGCAATCCGAATTGATGAAAGTTATCGAATTGTTCGACCGCATCTATAGCCAATTCGGTTTGAAATACCATGTTGAATTGTCTACTAAACCAGACAATGCAATGGGCGATGATGCAATTTGGGAAGCAGCTACAGAAGCATTGCGTAACGCTATCGAAGCAAAAGGCATCGATTATGTTATCAACCCTGGCGACGGTGCGTTCTATGGTCCTAAACTTGATTACCATATCGAAGACTCCTTGGGCCGTACATGGCAATGTGGTACTATCCAATTGGATATGAACTTGCCTGAACGCTTCAACGTAGAATACATCGGTGAAGATGGTCAAAAACATCGTACTATCATGATTCACCGTGCATGCTTTGGCTCCATGGAACGTTTCATCGGTATCTTGACTGAACACTATGCTGGTGCATTCCCAACTTGGATGGCGCCTGTTCAAGTGAAAGTATTACCTATCTCCGAAAAACACGTGGAATACGCTAATCAATTGGCAAAACAAATGCGTCATGACTATGTTCGCGTAGAAGTAGACGACCGCAACGAAAAAATTGGTTACAAAATCCGCCAAGCACAAATGGAAAAAGTTCCTTACATGCTCGTTGTTGGCGATAAAGAAATGGAAGACAATTCCGTTAACGTACGTAAACACGGTGGCGACGAATTAGGTACAGTTCCATTCGATGAATTCTTTAATTCCATTAAAATTGAAATTAAAGAACGCAACTAATTACATAATTGTTGATATCTGATTATTTATCTATCATTTTTTGATGGACTTAACGATATTTGGTCAATAATAATTTGGTATAAAAAAATCCTCTTATATATTGGACAGTTATCTTTAGATTTTATAATCTAATAGTAGCAGTTCATATATAAGGGGATTTTTCTTTTAAGCTATCCCTATCCAGTGCCAGTATGTAAGTGCAAATACGAGCATCATTACATAGCCGATGATGGTTAAAGGAATACCTGTTGTCATAAATGTTTTTACGTCGAATGTGTCTGTACCGTAAGCCACCATACCTTGTGGTGAGTTTACTGGTAATACTAGACCAAAGCAGATGGCATATTGCATAATCATGGTTACGCCAATAGGGTTGAGTCCTTCTGCATTATGACCCATAACGATAGAGATAACGATTGGTATCATCGCTGATGAAAGGGCGGTGGCAGAGGCAAATCCTAAGTGGATTACGATGAGGAATGCCGCCATGATGGCAATCAACAAGAATACGGTCGCGGATTCTAGAGAGAATGCGTTAACGAATACTTGAGCAAGCCATGTAGCCGCTTTTGTTTTAAGTAAAACTGTACCGAGACCGATACCAGCACCGAACATAACGATGGAACCCCAGTCGATGTTTGGTTGAGCGAATTTCCAATCCATAATACCAATTTTAGGGAAGAAGAATAGGGCAATCGCTATGATCGTTGTTGTTGTGGTGTCGATGGAATGTAATTTACCACCTGTAGCCCACAATGCGAGTAAACCGATAGAGATGCATAAGAGTTTCTTTTCATCGGTGCTCATAGGACCAATTTCTTGGCGCATCTTAGCGAGTTGTACATCGCCGCCAACGAGTTCTTTGAATTCTGGTTTAATTAATGCTTGTGTTAAGAAGTAGGCGATAATAATCATGATGATGGAAAATGGAGCAGCTGCTGTGAGCCAGTCAATCCAGCTAACAGATGTATTCATCTGTGTTTGCATGAATCCAACGGCCACAAGGTTTTGCGCGGCTGCGGTTTGAATCATAATGTTCCAGAATGTATCAGCTTGTACAGCACCGACCATGAGAAGGGCCGCAACGCGGCTTTTACGTTCAATACCTAAGTTCTCAACGATGCCGATGATAATCGGAGCAAGGCAAGCGATACGGGCCGTTGCACTTGGCACAAAGAAGGCAAGGATGAGGCCTGTAATAATAACGCCTAGGTAAATGCGACTTACCTTGGTGCCGACGCTGGATAAAACGAGCATGGCGATACGTCGATCAAGTCCTGTTTTGCGCATAGCCACGGAGATAAACATGGCGGCCCCAACGAGGATCATAGCAGGTGATGAAAAACCAGAAATGATGAGCTTTAATGCATTGGCGGTACCCATCATTTTAGCAGGCGCCTCAGGATTTGGTGAAAAACCAAGCAATAAAGCGGTGAGGGCCGTAATCATAGTCGCACTGACAGGATAGGATACGGCCGATGTCATCCATAGGATGATGGCAAAGGCGAGAATGCCGATCATGCGATGACCGCCTGTGGATAATGTTTCAGGCGTTGGTAATAATAAAATGGCGCCTAAAACAATAAATGCGAGAATAAGTCCGATGTTTTGAGCTGTTGTACGACCCTTCGGAGGAGCCGTAGCTTGTTTTGTTGTGTTGGTAGTACTTGTTGTACTCATAATAACACTCCTTTCTGTGATTATCATTATACAGCACTATATATGTAATATTAATACTGTATATAATCATTATGTACATAAAGGGGTATACCTGTCTATGAGGAAATATTCACTAGATATACTTTTTACCTCGTCATTTATTGTTTAGACTGTATTACTTATTGTTCAGACTGGGGCATTTATTGTTCGGGCTATATCGGCAACGGTTACTGCCTATACAAGATGCATAAACTTTGCTATACTATAGGAGTTGTAATAACAAATGTATAAGAAAATACAAGAATGGTGTTGACTTTCACCAATCAATTTGTTATTATAATTAAGTAATTTATGAAGCAGAGGCCATCCGCCACTCACCTAATACCAAGAAGTATGAGGTTA